>NZ_AP024591.1 GCF_018323985.1 Enterobacter kobei
CCAGCGACAGACTGAGAACGATACCCTGGATACCGTAACTTGCCGGCATCAGCGGGAGGACAAACAGTGCGAGCAGCCCTGTCCCGGCTGTAACGCCGGGCAGGCCGTGCCGGTGTCGCAGGGCAAGCAACTGCGTGGCGGCGGCGAAGACGAACAGTATATTGAGCGCGTACCACGGCTGCTGCTCCCGGAAGGCAAACACAAAGACCGGCTGCGTCAGCAGTGCCCATCCCCAGAGCCGGTTTGCCCGGCGCTGGAGACGTTCCGGTCGCTGTCCCGCATTGATCGCCCAGACCAGGACGAACAGCGGAAAGGCCATCCGGCCCAGCGCATACAGTTCCGGTACCGGCGGGTGCAGAAACAGGGTATTGATGTGATCGACCAGCATCGCGGCCAGTGCCATCAGCTTGAGCAGGTCCAGCGCTCCGGGGCTGCTTATGCCCGGACAGTTCCTCATTTTTATAAACAGAGGCTGCAGTGACATCTTGCTGACTTTCATAGCGATCCTTTTGTGGTGAACACTGCGAAGTAATATAATTTTGCGCCCACAGCCAGAAGGCACGCCCGTAATAATCGGGAACCTTTACTCTGGCTTTAATGAGTATCTTTTTTGCGACAGATTCTGTTCTGTCCCGGAGGATCAACATTGCCTGATTTTTGTTGCCCTGCTCAATGGCTATAGTAAATAAATGAAAACAGTTCATAACATTCCTTCCTGATGACATTATTGTTATCGGCAGCGTTTCGGAATGTTTTATGCTAAATCTTGTTATGTCGCGTATGTTTTCATGTATCAGCGATCCACCTTTACTATGCCACAGTCAAATACATAATTGCGAAAAATTTTATATGATTATACGGTTTACCAGCAGATGCTGTTCGTTCATTTACATGTAATTATATGGTACAGTCAAAGATAGCGTAATAGTATCAACATCTATACTTTATATTAGTTTGCATAAAGGAGATTCAGGTAACAGAAAAGAGAATTTCTGATTTTACTGAGAAATATTTTGTGAGCTGGGTTGCTAAAATTATCCGGGCAGACTTCAGTTCTGAAAAGGAAAATGATGACGCTATCTTTCATTTCGCACGTTTAACGGAACATCCTGCGGGCTGGAACCTCATTTTCCGTCCGGAAGCAGGGTCAGATGCTTCAGCTGAGGGTATCGTTAATACAGTTAAGCAATGGCGGGCTGCTCACGGCAAGCCGGGTTTCAAAGCGGAGTAAATTATATGGCTGTAAAAAAACCAATCAGTCATCTTCACGAGTGCACGCCTTTTTTGCGAGTTAATGAATATTAGAGGTAAACCACGGATACGGGGATTGCCACAATAAAAATAGCCATGTAGTAAATGGCGTAAATAAAATTTTTCATAGGCGTTTCGGTATAGAAGCCAGTCATCCAGGACTCGCGGGATGAAAATTTAAGCGCGAGTTTCTCTATGGCTTTCTTGCAAAAGGAAATAACTGGCTATTGATAAGTAAAATGATAATAAGCACCTTAACGTCAGGTTGATCGAGGTCCTCACGAATTAAATAAACAGCTATAAAATAAGTTATAAGACCCCAGTGAATGTTCATGAAGCAATACATCTGTATCGCATCCTTCTTTTAAAATTATTCATATCCATCATCATAGCGGCGCGGATATACAGCACCTTTTCTTCTGACTCGCCCTTATATTCATTTGACGAGACTACAGAGAGCGACTCAGGGGAGGAAGATAGTTCCCGGCCCGCGCAAAAATATCTCTCCTTGCCATCAGATTTTCTTTCACTTCTGGCTAAATTCACGCCTCCTTATTCTCTCCGGGCTGGAGGCTGGATTTCACGGATACTGCTTAGATCAAGGCGATAGGGACTCCATGCGCCGCTTCCGGTTGCTATGCCTGTGGACTTTCTGAAGCGCCGGCCGCATTCACTGATCCACATTGTTCTGGTTTCACGCAGCCTGACCGGTCAGGGCCTGTAGTGTTCAGTCATAATCCCCTTATGAGTCATCGGCATACGGTTTTTTTTCGTCAGGTACTGGATGTTCCTTATCTGACGAATCGCCACAAAGTCTATTCATCCCCTGACGGACAAATTCATCTTCGCTCATCAGTGGCCAGCGGATACGGTGTCGCTGCAGCTCCTGTGCCTGGCCGGGGGTGAAACCCGCGCGGTCCAGCAGGTCAGCCAGCGCGGCTTCTGTGTCGTCTTCACTGGCGGCAGCCGTAAGCGGAAACGCCTCCGGAATTGAACGAAGAATGTGCAGCCGCCGCGCTGGCGCAGGCTGCGCCCGGAATGATTCACCGGGCATCACCATGACCCGACGTATCGTGTCCGTCAGGCCGCTTATCTCAAGCGCCCGGAGTTCCGCGTCCAGCTGGCGGAACCAGGTACCTGTCTGGTCCGCCGGTGCGGTGCTTTTCAGTGACCCCTCATCCGGCGTGTCGCTTTCGTTGATCTGCATCCGGACAGGAATACCGACATCATGGCAGGCATGCAACCAGGTTGCCACCTGCAGGGGATCGCCCGGCAGACGTGTCACCTCCCCTGCTGAGTTCCACAGCTGCAGGGAGGTGGTGCCGTCGAGGCGAATAACGTAATCGCCCCGGCATAACATATGCCAGCGGCCCTCCAGCTGCATCGGCCTATCGTCAGCCTGGGTACCCAGGCAGATCTGCCCGTACAGGTGCATTATACAAGGTAGAAAATGCTTCACATATGCCTAGAATATGCCTTTTTGTTTACTTTCATTTCTGGCAGTCGTCTCCGTCGTGACGCGATCCTGAATGGGGGGAGTTCCCCGATACCGACAGGAGTTTTGAAATGTTTAATGACATTATCCCGCTGGCACAGCTGGCATACAGAACGGAAGTGGCAAGAAGTGAGTACCGGGAAAAAGGTACCGAAAGTGCCTGGCGTAATTATGAGGACCTGTACCTGGCTCTCGGATGCCGGGCAGTGTATCCGGGGCGGTTGACTGTCAGGTGCCCGATCGCGTTACTGTTGATGGTATTGCTGGCCATCAATGCAGAGTGAACCGGCAGCGGCGCCTGACTGCGAACACAGCCCGGAAACGGGCTGTGTTTTTAGATAAAAGACTTTTACCGTTTACTTAACTCATTTGGGGGAAACATTTCCCGAAGAGCTTTAGTTGTAAGATCGTCGATTTTCTGTTGAAGGGCTTGCCTTTCTTCATCTTCATCAAAAATTTTATCTGCCTTATCGCGGAGCCACGCGTACATATCCTCTCCACGTTTATTAAAAGACGAGAGATTTATTGGACGCGTTTCTATAGATCCTTCGATTTCCCCAATTCTTCGTAACAGGGTACCTATCACCCCTTGCGACTCGACGGCTTCACTCACAATATAGTCCGGATACTCATCAAACTGATCCAGCGTCAAATCTATGTACTCTCCGTCCAGCATGACAATTACATGGCCGTGAAAAGTTGAGTTTTCCAACCCACTGCCATTCATGTAAATAATGAAGGGATGGCCACATTTTTTATCCGTGAGATACTGTGCAAGACAATTACTGGCCATATCGCAGCTGCCGTGCGGAAAATTATGCAAATCAGTTGTCCATCGCCCCAGGTGACGGCATTCCTCCGAGCATTCCCCTTTAGCCAGTACCAGAGCTTTACGAAAAGCCCGGACTCGAAACTCAATATCTTCTCTCATACTCTTTCCCTCCGATAAAATTATCTGACCGGCATCGATGTTCCTCTTGTCCCGTTCTCACCGGTGTCAGTGTTCCTCATTCATGCGGATGGCATCCTCAATTGCTGCTGTCATTCCGGATAAGGGGGGTATTTGCTTCGCTTTTAGTTCCCGAAATTTTTCGCGCGCAGGGATGCCTAAAAAACGGTTCACATGATCAAGGTTAAGCTTCAGATACTGACCCCGGTTGCTGCTGACGGGCGTTCTGAGGTTAAGCAACATCTGCAGAAAAGCCCTGTCGGTCAGAACGATTTCGCTGGCCCACTCTCTGACAACTTCATCGCCCGCAAGCTCGGCCCAAGCTGACAGGAAAATTGACAGGTAAGGAACTTGTGACAGTTCTCTCCGGATCCGCGTTTCTTTAAGCCGTGTAGTTAACGCCAGGCGTAGCTGCTCTGCCTCCTCGGCAGTAAAAATGTCTGTCTTATTCGTGCTTTGTGCGCTGCGCTTCGGCAGAAAATCACGCAGATATAATGCGGCCCATGCAAAGGCTTCTGCCTTACGGAAAAGACGGGAAATGAAACGTACCGTCTCCCTGCGTCTCCCTGACAGCAGCTGTTGTATCAGCTGCGTGACGAGTAAGTCGATACCGATGTCTTCCTGACGAAAAAAAAGATTTCTTTCACGATAAAAGGGCAGGATGCGATCGCTACAGCGGAAAAAGAACGTCAGAAGATTGCGCTGAACCACGTCACCTGAGTTTTCTGTGAGCCCGGGAGTGAGGCGCGTCAGGATATGCTCAAACCAGGTTCGGGAGGATATGCCGTTATCCGTAACGCTATTCAAAAGGCGTGCTTCCAGCGCAGCATAATCACTGGCCGCAAGCTCAATAATCTGCTGAATATCGGCGTCAGACATCACGTTCTGAGGAGCTGAAAATGAAAAATAATAGCGCCAGTAGGTAATGCTCCCCAGCCGGCGCTGATTTGTAGCCTGCTCCGCCTCGGCTGTACGCTGGCTTTCAAAGATCCGCAGGTGCTCTCTGTCAAATCCGGTAATGCCTGGCAGCCACGTAACCAGTTCCCACGGAGAAGCGGCCCTGGATGCTCCGAACTTCTCCAGTGAGGTGAAAAGCCTGTCGATCAGTATCTTCGTCTCTTCCTCCCCAACCGAACCGTCACGACTGACAACCACTGACCATGCAGTCAGGTAATCTTCAGTCCAGGAGGCAAACTCAGGATTTACGGTATTAATAAGCTGCAGAAGACACAAATCAGGAAAATACACATAATCCCGCAGTCCGTGGTACCGGAAACGTATGGCATTGAGTGCCTGGTTTACTTCCCGTGGTGTGGAAAGCCGCTCTCCGTAGACCTCGACAAATTGCTCCAGCAACCGCTCACTGTATGCATCAGGCTCACGCCCGCTGACCTCGCGCCCTATTAGCAGGGCGCTTTCACGAAACTGCCTACGCAGGGTAAAGCTCTCCGGTCGGGGAAGAGCAAATGACAGCGGGATTATTTTCTGCAGATAAAGCCGTCCGTCCGGTACACCCAGCCCGCGCTCAACAGCATGTGCCAGCACCTCCCTGTCATAACACATGACATAGCGAAACCTGGAGAAATCAGCCACTGAACGAACCATACGTAATATTTCGACCGCCTGGGCGGGCTCAAGTCTGTCCAGATCGTCAATAACGATGATAAAACTGATCCCAAGGGCTGTGATTTTATTTTCAAGTTCTGCGCGCAGTTCTGCTGCCGTTTTCTGCCGTTGTTGCAGGTCTGTTTCTCCCAGCGTCTCCATCACATCGGCGGCAATCTCAAATCCGGGCACGCCTAATTTACCGGCCAGACGAGCAACCGGGGCAAGCCTGCGGGAGGTCTGCTGCGCATAGTTAACCAGCGTACCGGTTACCGTCGTCACGTTACGTATATCCTCCTGAGCCGCGGTTTCATACTTCGCCAGCCTGCCCGCAATGGTCAGCAACAACGACGTTACCGGACTCTCGTCCGGAGAAATAAGCCACGGTGAAAACGGCACGATTTCGGTAGCAGCCGGAGCCTTCTGTCTGAGCCGGGCAGTCAGCAGGTTAAGGAGACTCGTTTTCCCTGATCCCCATTTGCCCTCAATACCGATAACGGTGCTGATATTTTCATCCAGTTCGCAAATGCTCCGGGCCAGCCCGTCCGCAATGGCTGAAAAACCGTAGCGGTCATCTTCAGCTTTTATAACCGGCCCCTCAAAACCGGCACGTGCAAGTTCTGTTCCGGCAGCCATTTATAAATCCCCGTACAGGGCGCGCAGCTCTGCTAGCACAGGGGCAGCGACCGGCGCGTTCACTTCGGCCAGAAATGCAGTTTCCAGCGCCAGATAGTTGTCGGCCGGCATAGAGATATGGATGCCGTTCAGACCGAGGATGGCATCAATGCCTTCCGCACGCGGAATATACACTGACACGTGCTTATCCCGGCTGTGCCAGCCGTGCAGCACCGGTTGCGCCGCGCGAGCCTGCAGCTGGCGAACCAGTGCGCTGAACACCTCCCAGCCCATCGCCGTCACCACGCACCCTGCCGCAACAATGAGACCAAAAGTGGGTGCCTCCCACCCCCTGCCAGGCAGCTGGGGCGCGCGGTTACCGCTTACCTGAACATGCAGACGGATACCACCGACCTCAGCCGTCAGATTCAGATCCTCAGTGACCAGTCCGGTCGCGGCCACCCAGGCCTTCATCTCCTGTTCATCCAGGGCCTGCGCCTTCACGACCAGCGGAAATATCAGCCGGAGACGATCAGGAGTGCAGATCTGCGCCAAGGCCTCGTCGGGAAAGTTCTGCAGCTCAAGCGCACCGGAGGAGAGCGGGCGAAGCAGGTACTCTGCCCAAGATGGATCCACATGTCGGGGCATGACGGCCATAAAGCGCTGCGTTTCTTCCCGGTAGTTCTTCCCCGGCAGATCGAAGGTCCGGTTGATGTAAAAGGTGTCCACCTCAATCTTATGCGCTTCGGCATAAAGCAGCGCGTCAAAGGTGATGTTCATGAGAGCCTCAATAACCGGCCAGCTCACGTAGCCGCTGCCGTAGAGGCAGGCCCGGTGAGCATGGTCAAAAAGCCAGCGCAGCTCTGCATGCCTGAGGGTCTGCCGTCCGAAGAACTCGCCGCGGACGATTTTCTTGTAGAGCGATTCACTTGTGCCGGCAGGATCGGCGTTCAGCGCCAGCGAATCGTCGTCCGGCACCGCAGACATGAGCTTCTCCTCGATGAAGCGGCCCGCAAGGGCATTAACGGACGTGGCCTCGGCGGACGCACGGGATTTGAGGCTCTCGATCAGTTTTTTGGGAAAACGCAGGTTCAGCTGGCTCAGCATGGGATATTCCATATAGAAAAGACAATTAATGCTATCATAGCACTATGTCTGCTTCGGTATCTTTCATAATGCTTATTTTTAAGCATCTTGTGATGCGACGAAAAGTTCTGCCTGCTTGAAGACATTATCTTTCATCACACCGGCTATTCATTTTTCCCGCTGAGATCCGAAAAAAGGCAAAGTCGGATCAATGACAATGAGCGGTCTGGAGAGATGAAGGAGGAAGCAGCTGGTAAGAATTGTCGTACGAAGGGGATGACTTCCAGAACTGGCAGACAGTTCGCCTTGAGCGAACAGTGGACATATGATGTTTAGAAACTGCGCGATTTGCAGTTACGCAATAAAGTAAAGATGGTTAATTCCAGTTTGACTGACGTCATTACTGGCCATTATTTCCGCATGTGCTCTTTCTTCCTGATTGAGGAGCACGATTTGCACGGAGCGAGTGCAATCAACACGGCGGAGACTGGGACAGGGGCGTCAGATTCGTTTATTCACAGAAGCGGGGGATAAGCTCGTGGGTAATGGACAGAAAGTGCTGTCTGTAGAATCTGCCGGGGATTTATACTGACAGCCATGATCATCACAGAAAGATACGGGATAGCAGATGTCAGTTGAATGGGTGGATGTGGCTGATAGTGCTGTTAAAATCGGGCTGGGTGCGTTAATCACCATTGTTGGCGGTTGGATTACATTAAAATTAACACACCGCCATGAAATCAGGAAAGAAGCAGTGGCTCAACGACTGCGAGATATAGAGAAAAAAACAGACCGCTATATAGATTTCCTTTCTTCATCGCAATTGCTGATGCAAAAATATCTTTATGATTCATGTAACCCAGGCAGTGAGGATTACACCGATTATATGCGGTTACATAATGTTGTGAGTCTCACATCTACGTCAGAATTGCGAGCCTATGCTTTTGATACTCAGGCAAAAGTATCGCAATTTATCCTGCTCAGAAAACCCAGTGATATTATTGACTCCTGCCGTGATGCCGCGAGAAATTCCGTTTCTGTGCTTCAGGGGGTAGTGAGTGCCGAATTGCTTCAAGATAAAGCTGCACTTCAGGGCAAACCCCATGCATGGTGGGCGTTTTGGCAGAGGTAAGGCAGAACATGTAGACAGAAGTTCCTGTTTGCCCAAGGGAAGCAAAATTAGGTCATCGGCGTAGCTGCGCAGAGCGGGTGAGGTCGCTTTACCGGAACACCTGTCCGGGCGACACTGCAGGACACGGGGATCTCTACCGTTATTTGTTGTAGGTATCAAAGCCTAACTGAAATGCTAGGTCAGCCAGCTCAAGTACTGCCTTATTTCCGTCTGGAATTTTCCTTGCCATCTCATTACGGTACTTAAGATTGGCAATAATGGCATCGTTTATGTTTTCGCCCTTTGCAGCTGCACCGCTTCCAATATTACACATGGAGATCAGCTGCTTTTTCGAAGGCCGAAAATCGTAGGCACTGTTTGGTGTAATCATTGCTGCACGGATTAAAGATGAAGCGATGGACTCGCATCGCTCTGCCGCTCCGACTACGCTGACATACATGCAGCCAGCAATAATGAGAGTAGTAATAGCTTTCATTGAGGATCCTGTCTGTTAAGAGTTAGGAATTTTACCAGATGCCACCGCTGGACAGAAACACCTGAACAACCAAAGAGCGCGCAGTTTTATGCCAAAAATTGAACAGCTGAACATCTGCTCCTAGCACTAAGCTGAACTCCATCCGCCGGCTTTCAGCCCCAGAGGAGGTTCCTGCTTTAACTCCCTCACATCATTTATTACCGGCATGAAGCCAACGACATATATACCGTATCCAGCTCTTGTCCATTAATACGTGCCAGACTTCTGGGCATGAGACCATAAGTTAAGCATAGATGGAATATGAGCTGCCAACCGCGACGAGACAGCATTAACTACACAATCCATATTTCCTGAACCAAAAGACAAAAATTTTAATAAAGTATACATGCCTATCAATTTTGAAAAAAAGGTGGTTGCTGCGTATATTCTTTCCAGGAGCTTTGATATGGTCTTGAGAATCAATTCGTGAGGTACTTAATGGCTAATAACCCGATAACAATCAGACAAAATTTTAAAATCGGTGAGCTTGATGCTGAGTCAGACTCGGTATTGCTTGACAGTTGTTTCATTGACAGTGGTTATCTAAAAAAGTTACTTGATCCCCATGATAATTCCTCAATCGTAAGGGGAAGAACCGGGGCAGGTAAAAGTGCTCTTTTACATATGGTTACGACTCATGCCTATAAGTGTAGGCGACTGGATCCCAATGATATATCTATAAGATTTCTGGAGCAATCTGATATAATTGCATTTTTTGTAGCGCTCAATGTTAATCTGGACATGTTCTATAAGATATTATGGCGACATATATTAATTATGGAGTTGCTTAAGTTACGGCATGATATTAGGAGTGAGTCAGACACGAACAACTTCTTCACTGGCATTATGAACCGCCTAAAAAAAGATGAAATCAAAAGAAAAGCCCTGGAGTATTTCAGAGAATGGGGGGATAAGTTTTGGATAGATACTGACGCCCATCTCAGGGAAATTACGCGGAAACTTGAGCGAGATACGAAAGCCTCGATCGGAGGTGAACTAAGCGGTATTGCGCTTAATGCTGAATATGCAAAAAAGTTGACAGAAGAGCAGGTCCTTGATGTCAAGAAACGTGCAACGGAAGTTGTAAGCGGACTGCAAATTCAGAAGCTAAACGAAATCTTGACACTTCTCGCTGATTATTCATTTGATGATCCACAGAAAAAGTATTTTATTGTTATCGATCAACTTGATGAAAACTGGGCAGAAAACGAAACAAGATATAAATTTATCCGGGCACTTATTGAAGAGATAAAGGTGTTCCGTAAAATTAAGAATATTAAAATTATCGTCGCTTTAAGGCTGGATCTCCTACGCTCGGTGTTCAACCTTACAAGAGGCTCTGGGTTTCAGGAAGAAAAATATGAATCTTATATCCTTGATATTAAATGGACTCCAGAGCAACTTATTGAGTTAGTTCAGAAGCGAGTGAGTGAAGTCTACCGAAGACAGTACACCCGCGAGAACGTTAAAATTCAGGATATTTTTCCTAAGCCTAAAGGGGGGCCAACCGGTCTGACTCCACTAGAATATGTAATTGAAAGGACACTTCTCAGACCACGGGATGTGCTGCAATATATCAATGAATGCTTCAGTATTGCTCTCGATCGAGAACGCATATCGTGGGGGACTATCCAGAAAGCAGAGTCGGCCTATTCACTGAAGCGTTTACGTTCTTTGAAAGAAGAGTGGGGAGACATTTATCCCTCATTCGAGGAGACAATAGAGTTACTTCGTAATCTGCCTGATAAATTTTCAAGAACGGATATTACACGCAGCAATATAGATGCTGTTATTACCGAACTGTCAATACAGGGAACAATAGATCCCTGTGCCGTCATCGCAAACAAAATGTTAAATGGTGAAAGTCGGGAAACAGATGTTATAAATGAAATCTTGTTGTGTGTTTATAATCTTGGTGTAGTGGGCTTTAAGATTAGCAGCCTGACCCCTTATAAGTGGTCATTTAGGGATAGTACACCTGCAACTAAAAATGAAATTAAGCGGGCCAGTGGTATGAAAATCCATAAAATGTTGCATTCAGCCCTTGACATTAGAATAAATCCAGACAGACGTTTTGAGAAAGAAAAAGAGGAGTCGGAGGATGAAGAGGACAATGTATAATCAAATTCAAGATTGAAGGGATTTTCGCTTATAGAATCATATGTTCACGTTCGTGCAATGATTTGCAGTGGCTATAATATACCGTAGATTAGAGGTGTCAGCTGCTTGCCTGCAACTGACACTCCTATAAAAACGTCCGGGAATCCCCTAATTCACCCAGTCTTCCAGCACCAGGTCCGGCACCCGCTCAAACTCCCTCACATTATTCGTCACCAAGATAGCACCGGCGGCAATGGCATGCCCGGCGATCGCCGTATCGTTCGGCCCGATCGGCGTCCCGGCGAGGCGCAGCGCCACCTTTATGTCCGTGGTCGCATCCACTGCGGCGCGGTCCCAGGGCAGGATAGCATCGAGGCGGGCGCAGAACGCGTCGACCAGCTCGATGTGCCGCGGTGAGGCCTTCGGCCCGGTGGAGCCGAAGCGCATCTCGGAGTAGGTAATGGCCGAGACAACGATGCGCTGGTTGCGCAGCACCGCCTGCTCCAGACGCTTCAGTACGGCTTCCGGCTGCTCGCGCATGATGAACGAGCAGATACAGGTGTCGAGCATATACGTTTTGTTCACAGGTCAAATCGTCCTTCGTCGGTGACAACGTCCTCACGCTCCGCCATAAAGTCCGCATCGGCCTTTTCGAGCTGCGCGAATGAGCCCCAGGTCGGCCGGACGGGACGCAGGATGATGCTGTCCCCTTCCCGGACGATCTCCAGCTCGCTCACCCCCTCAAAATCCAGGTCGCGGGGGAGGCGGATGGCGCGGTTGTTGCCATTTTTGAAAATAGATACGGTTCTCATAGGTTTTATCCCTTGAAGTCCTTAGCCCGAAAAGTGAGCAAGGTCTGCTAATAATACAGACCAGTAACGTTGAGACGGCCAGAGTAAAGCTACTGCATATGTATAGTATATGCAGATACAACACATATGTATAGGGTTTGCATATGCAGATGGCAGGTATATAACTATACCTTACATATGCAGATGCCACGTATATGGATATGTTCAACCTATACGGGTTCCTCTCTTTTTCACCCAAGATCCGAAAACCGGTAAAGTCGGATCTCCAGACTACAGCCGGGTTGCTTTGGCTAAAAAAGCCTGAGATGGAAGCAGGGGAGTAAGCTGATATAATGATGTAAGAACAAATCTTACATTAAGAAGCGGAGGGGTTATGGCCCGTACGATGACGGTGGACGTGGGTGATGAGCTGCGGGAATTTATCGATTCCCTGGTTAAGGCCGGTGATTACCGCACCCAGAGCGAGGTCATGCGTGACGCGTTGCGTCTGCTGCGTGAGAAGCAGGCTGAATCCCGTCTTCAGGAACTGCGCGATCTGCTGGCTGAAGGGCTCAGCAGCGGCGAGGCGAAACCCTGGAACAGGGATGCATTCCTGAATAATGTCAGGGCCAGGGTGGCAAATGAAAGAGATTGAGCTGACTTCCAAAGCAGAAGAAGATCTGGAAGCAATCTGGGACTACAGCTTCCGACAGTTCGGGATTGTTCAGGCGGATGCGTATATCGGGCGTATAGCAGCGGTGTTTGACGTTCTGGCCATGCATGACATAGGCACGCATCGCGCGGAGCTGGGAGACAATATCTGCTCGCTGCCGGTGGAACAGCACATGATCTATTTTGTGTCATCACATTCGGTGGTTACGATCATTCGTATTCTCAGCCAGTCTCAGGATACGGCGCGGCATGAACCCTGGATATAGGATATAACCAGGAACAAAAATAATAATTAAAAACAATATGATACTGATATTTTTTTCATGAACTGAATTCTCGCGCAACATAAGTTAAATTTTATTTGATCAGGGCCAATTATGATAATGGTGATGGATGCTTTTAATGACACTTATTAATTACGAAAAAAAACGCTCCCGGCGGGAGCGTAAGCCAGTGATTTCGGCGTCAAATGAGGGTCTGACAAGTGGAGCTGCGGGTTAATTCTGGGTGATCTGGCTGCGATGCTTTTCAGCCTGCTGCTGATGAATCACTGAAGACTGACCATTATTCGCCTTCTCGTGTACAACAGCGGCTTTCTCATGCTCGTTCATTTCGGAAAATGATTTTGCTGTTTCGTTAGAAGCTGCTGGCTTGGATTTCATCATTTTTTTATGCATTTCAGCCATGTCCTGATGGGCAGTAGCGTTGCCGTTTTGCATCATTTCATGGGTCATTGCAGCCTGATCGTGACCGCTCATATCCATCATTGTCATACTGTCTCCCTGAACAGCGCTTTTTTCAGAGGTTGACTGCATCTGATGGGCGGGTGCCTGGGCATTATTTACCTGGTCATGCATGTTCATTGTCTCTGCAGCCATGGCGGATGAAGCGACAGCCATAATGGCAACAAATGATACAAGGATCTTTTTCATGGTTGGGTCTCCGGTGTTTTCATACCCAAACAATCAACGGCTTATAACAGAGAAAGCATTTGATCTCAGGGTGGGTTATTCATCACGCCAGGAACCAGACGACTGAGTATCTCGCTGCTCCTGATTTATGAATGATTATAAAAAACCGCCTCTGTTTATCGCGTGACTGAATGATGACATTTTTGTCACCTTCAATATTTCTTCTGAATAACGGTATTAACTTCTTAACAGACGCACACTGAACACAATTTCCCGCCCCTGCTGTACTGCTGACAGCTCGCCGCCGTGAGCATGAATGATCGACCTCGTAATTGACAATCCCAGCCCCGCGCCTTCCGTGTTATGGACCCTTGATGAGTCTGCGCGATAGAACCGGTCAAACAAACGTTCCAGATTAGCGGGAACCGGGCCAGACATCGTATTTGTAATCATCACGTTCACACAGTCGCTGTCACGCTCAAGGCGTATCGCTGTACAGGTGTTATCGGGAGAATACTTGATTGCATTGGAAAGCAGGTTACTGAAAGCACGGCGCAGCATATCGCTGTCTCCGGCAACAACGCCCTCTCCTTCAACCGTGATTGTCTTTCCTGTTTCGTCTGCCAGGGGCTCGAATAACTCACGTAATTCATTCAGTTCGGCGGTCAGATCCACATCATGTTTATCCAGCTGCAGCAGACCATGCTCTGAACGTGCCAGAAAAAGCATGTCACTGGTCATTCGAGACAGCCTTTTCAGTTCTTCCAGGTTAGCGAATAAAATTTCGCGATAATGCGAAACATCCCTTTCCTTAGCCAGTGCAAACTGCGTCTGCATCATCAGATTACTGACCGGGGTGCGCAGCTCATGCGCGATGTCAGACGAGAAATCTGACAGTTTCCGGAATGACCCCTCCAGGCGATCGAACATGTTATTGAACTCCTGCATGGTCTCAGAGATTTCCGGCGGAGCCAGATCGGGATTAAGACGCTGATCCAGGCTGTGTACGGTCATGGAGGAAGCCAGACTGGTCATTTCCCGTAACGGTTTCAGACCAATACGTGTGGTCAGCCAGCCCAGAAAAATAGAAATAAAGACCAGACCGATATTGAACCAGAACAGCCAGGTACTGAGCTTATCCATAAACAGGGTGTGATACCCAGTATCCGTGGCAACCGTAATGATGAAATGTTTGCTTTTACCCTGTTCCGGCGTCACGGCAACCCGCCGCGAGATACTGCGGTACACGGTATTATTTTCTTCCGTCTGGATCATATAATCGAGAATATCACCCGATTTATTAAGCAGGATCGCTGGAACAACAGAATTTTTGGCATACAGTTCCACAATTTTTTCATTTTCCATATTTTTTATAGAAATAAATAAGCCATTGTGCCCCACCATCGCATCGTTTATTTTTTCTGATAATGACTTAATATCCGTTTTGTTCCTGAACGTCTCCGTTTTAAGGAATTCTTCGGTGAGCTGAAGTTTACCTGTCAGAAAATCGCGATCCTGATTATCGAAATAGCCATTAAGGGTGCTAATCAGGATAAAACTTGATAACCACCATACCGTAAGCATCACTGCAGAAAAAATCAGGCTCAGGCGTGTGGTCAGGGAAATTTTGAACCTCACTCTTCTCTGATCTCCAGGACATATCCGGCACCGCGAACGGTATGGATCAGTTTTGGCTCAAAGTCATCATCAATTTTACTTCTCAGACGTCTCACGGCGACATCAATCACATTCGTATCACTGTCAAAGTTCATATTCCAGACCAGGGACGAGATAAGACTCCTGGGTAACACTTCTCCGGTGCGTTGCAACAGCAACTCAAGCAGAATGTATTCTTTACCGGTGAGATGGATCTTCTTCCCCGAACGGATCACGGTCCGGCGCACCACATCAACTGTCATATCAGCGATGGTGCAAACCGTGGCGGCCTGCGAGCGTGCGCGGCGCAGCAAGGTTCTTACACGTGCAACCAGCTCCGTAAAATCGAAGGGCTTAATCAGGTAGTCATCTGCACCAAGCTCCAGTCCTTTCACTTTGTCCCGCACGTTGTCCTTTGCGGTTAAAAACAGGACCGGCTCTTCGTGCCCGGACGCCCTCAGGGCACTGATGATTTGCCACCCGTCGAGGAAAGGCAGCATCACGTCCAGTATTATCAAATCATACTGTCCCTTCGACGCGGCCCCGAGACCATCGCGGCCATTATTAAAGAGATCGGCCTGATAGCCTTCCTCAACCAGTCCCTGCTGCAGGTAACGACCTGTTTTTTGTTCGTCTTCAACGATTAAAATACGCTGCATGGTCAACTCGCTGATATGAAAGTAAAAATCTCACGCATGAGCTTTGGCTGTCCCCTAGCTGACCTGAGACGGAGCAAGCATTCCGAGCCACGCTACGGCGCCCAGAATGATAATCGCAACAACGAATTCTGTCAGGATGCTGTTTCGCATCAGGGCAACGCTGCGATCATAATTCCCTTCCCTGACCATAACTTCAAGCCGGGGACCCAGGTGAAACCGGTTTGCTGCAGCCAGAAGAAGCATCAGAACAAACAGAGCCGTCTTGGCAAGCAATATCCTCCCCCAGGAACTGTTGAATAAGGGAGTTAAGTTACCCTCAGCAATATACAGATAGTTGACCAGCGCACTCAGGCTCAGGGCTACAACAATCACCGTTCCTGCCGTGGCAAATTTTGCCAGGGAGTCAGATATCACAATGACGCTCTGTGCATTATGCTCGTTTCTGCGCATCAGCAGGATAGCAAATGCAACCAGAGCACCTGTCCAGGCACCTGCAGCGCCGAGATGGGTCAGATCGCTCAGTAAATGGAGATAGTAATGCAGACCGTCATGCATAACGGCGTGTCCTCCCCAGGCAAGTGTAGCCAGCGCCACGCCCCCACTCATCGTCATCAGCAGGCAGGACAATACTCTCTTATTAGTGTAAAGGAACAAAGCACCGAGTGTGGTAAACAGGGCACAGAGCCTGACAATCCAGCTAATACCCACATCAGTTTCTTCTATCACCATCTCGATAACATGGATGGATAATTCTCTGAGGTCAGTTACTCCACTCATGGCATTAGATACCAGGAGCATATTAATGCCAGTAAGAATGATGCCTGTAACAACAGCAAAGGTTATAAACGACCTGAAATTAGTCAGGTTATAGGTTTCATGTCTGACACCGCTTATTCCATATATCTGAAAAAATGGCAATCCAAATATTACCATCAAATCCAGATAAAGAAGAAAACGAATAACAATCATAATCAGGTCGTTCATAATATTACTTCACTGTAAAGGTGTAATTACCGGTAATAGGGTGCGTATCTGAAGAAACCGCGCGCCAGTCAACACGATAAGTGCCAGCGGGTAAAGGCTCTCGCGGAATAATGACCATCGATTTAGGGTCAGCGCCTGGCGCCACTTTTGCCGCGACCGGCATCGGAGAATGTGATGACATGCCTTTCATACCCGTCATCGTTAATTTTGCACCTGAGAATTTCACGGTCAGATTTTCCGAGAAATTAAGCTGAATCTTTTCCGGGGCCGCTACGGCTGAATCAGCCTGTGGCACAGAGCTTTTTAATTCCGGATGGGCCATAGCAGAGAAAGCAACGCCCATAACGAGGCCACCTGTAAGAATGGCTTTATTTAAAATCGACATTTTATTTACCTGTTTAGTTGAGTGTTTTATATCAGTGCGTTAAAACCAGATTCTGGCTCCCGCCAGGAATACTACCTGATGGTCTTTCTCACCTTCTCTTTTCGCCATATCGGATGTTTTCCCGTAAAGTTGATTCCAGGAAACGCCTATATAGGGTGCAAACTCACGGCGTATTTCATAGCGCAGCCGGAGCCCCAGCTCTGTGTCAGTCAGTCCCCTGCCGCGACCCCGCGATTCATCATCCTGACTGTAGAAATTCACCTCATAGGATGGCTGGAGTATGAGCCGGTTAGTCAGTAAAACGTCGTATTCTCCTCCCAGACGAAGGGCTGCTTTTCCGCCATTACTGACAAAACCCGTAATTTCAGACTCAAAATTATAGAGTGCCAGCCCCTGAAAACCGACAGCAGCCCAGGTCCGGGCAGAAGCAGGTCTGAAATCCTGCCTGACACCCGCAACCAAATCCCACCATGGGCCAACCGCATGTCCCCAGAGTAACTGCGCTTCAGCCGCCTCCGTTTCCCCATTGCTTCGTTCACCTTCACTCTTTAGCCAAATCCGATCTGTGTCGCCTCCAATCCAGCTGTTAACACTCCAGCTGAAATTGTTGGTGTTATCCGACCGTTGCCATTCCAGTTGATCCAGCAGAACCAGATAATTAATCGCACTGTCGTGAATCGCATGCCCCTGTAAATTGCCGAATGCAGCCTTCCGGTCGGCATCGGTAACAGGCGGAATTGGCGTTCTGCTCTCAGTTACAATGGGCTCCATTGACGTCATCTCAGTGAAATTCTCATCTGCTGGCATCTGCATGGCAGACATGTCGTGCCCGGCGTGGGGATCTGCAGAGACGGAGCCCGCCGCAATAGAAAGCTGTGAGGTAAACAAACCGGCGACCAGAACAGGTATGGCCTTCAAATTTCTCTTCATTCGCATCATTCCTCCACCCGGACTTCACGAAACATTCCCATTTCCATGTGATAGAGCAAATGGCAGTGATACGCCCAGCGGCCAAGCGCATCTGCTGTCACTCTGTAACTGCGTTTTGTACCAGGGGGAACATCTATTGTGTGTTTACGAACCATGAAATTACCGTTTTCATCTTCCAGATCGCTCCACATACCATGCAGGTGAATGGGGTGAGTCATCATGGTATCGTTGATCAGCGTGATCCTGAGCCGCTCACCGTATTTCAGCAGCACCGGTGCGGCATCTGAAAACTTGATTCCGTTAAATGACCAGGCAAACTTTTCCATGTGGCCGGTTAAATGCAGTTCTATGGTACGGCCAGGTTCACGTCCGTCAGGATCCTCAAAGCGGCTTTTCAAATCCGCGTACGTGAGAACCTTTCTTCCGTTATTTCGAAGACCAATACCCGGATCATTTAATTTCGGAGAGACGCTCATCGCCTGCATATCAACCAGTGGGTTATCCGTTTCTGACGCAGGATGACTTTGCATACCCGGCATTCCGGCCATCCGGGAATGATCCATACCGGCCATGCTGCTGTGATCCATGGGCGCGGAGGATGTCCCGCTATCCGGAAGGTCAGCACCGTCCATAGACATCATCTCTCCGCTGTTATCCATGCCTCCCATCTGGCTGTGGTCCATTCCTGCCATATCATGTCCCATTCCCCCCATACCCATATCTTCCATGGTCAACAGAGGACGGGGATCGAGGGGGGGAACGGCAGCACTTAACCCCTCTCTCGTGGCCAGTGTCCCTCGAGCGTAACCGGTCCTGTCCATGGATTGTGCGAAGATGGTATAGGCCTCACCCTGAGGCTCCACAATGACATCATAGGTTTCGGCAACGGCAATCCTGAATTCGTCAACGGTAACCGGGTTTACATACTGGCCATCTGCAGCCACGACCGTCATTTTCAGCCCGGGGATACGGATATCGAAATAGGTCATTGCCGAGCCGTTGATAAACCGTAAGCGTATCTTTTCACCGGGACGGAACAGTCCGGTCCAGTTTTTCAGCGGGGCCTGCCCGTTCATGAGATAGGTGTAGGTGTAGCCACTGACATCCGCGAGGTCAGTCGGATTCATTTTCATTTCAGCCCACATTTTCCGATCGGCAATGGTGGCTGACAGCCCCCTGGTATTCACGTCGCGGAAAAAAGAGCCAACGGTTGGTTTATTGAAATTGTAGTAATCCGACTGTTTTTTTAATTTTTTCAGCAGGCTGTGAGGATTTTCATCGGTCCAGTCAGACAACATGACCACATGCTCACGATCGTAAGCAAACGGTTCTGGCTCCCTGGCATCGATGATAATGGCACCGTATACCCCCTCCTGTTCCTGCAGACCGGAATGGCTGTGGTACCAGTAAGTCCCGTTCTGCTTAACCTTAAAGGTGTAAACGTAGGTATCATCAGGCTCTATGCCCATAAAACTCAGCCCCGGAACACCATCCATATTGGCCGGAAGAATAATGCCGTGCCAGTGAATGGACGTCTGTTCATTAAGACGGTTTTTGACCTTCAGGGTAATGGTGTCACCTTCTTTCCAGCGAAGAACGGGCCCCGGCAGGCCTCCATTGATTGTTTTGGCCTGACGCTCACTGCCCGTGATATTGACGGCCGTTTCACCAATGGTCAGGTCAAACTGAGTACCCTGCAGGGATGCGGCAACTGGCAGGCTCAGACTGGAACGCGCATTGAAACTCCATACGCCAAGACTTCCGGCTACGCCAGAGAGGGTTAACCCCTTCAGGAAAGTTCGTCGAGACGTTTTCAACAGCATGCGCATTCCCTTATTTAAAGTATGGTTACTGACAGAATTCGAGAACCGATTTAAATTAAATTACTGGTTCATCCACTTACAATGAAATGAATCTAGCACACCTTAAGAAACAAATTCATTACAATCGTGTAATGTACATAGCTGTATTACATTTACGTCATCTTCCCCACAGGTTGATTATTTTTATATATGATCATAAGGACATCTTTTATGTACCTCAGAAGGTAATTACACATGAATATATTAATCACGACCACTGCGTTTACAGCTTTATTTTGTGGGGCAGCTTTTGCTCAGTCCAGTGATATTGCCCATGAAGCACATCGATTTGTTAATAATGCCTCAGCCGTCAGTCATGTGAATTCCTCGACGCATGAAAACTTACCGGACAGGGTTAATAAAAACAACACGCCCTCATTCTCTGAAATGAATGAACATGAAAGGGCCATTGTTGCTCATTCATTTATGAACAACAGCGCGTCCTATGCGCATCAGAAAATGATTGAGGAACATAAAAAAATGCTGTCCGGCAGTGATGCAAATTCAAAGACCTCGTCTTCTTCTTTTAACAAACTGAATGCCGGAGAAAAAGCCGCTCTCGTGCATGAGCAGGTCAATAATGCCGGTGCGGAAGCACATCAGACGCAGGCAAGAAAGCTTCGCGGGCTGTATTCGACCAGGTAACTGCAGGCGGGTTAGTGCTTAGCGTCAGGTGCGCAGCAGGGCTTTACTGACGGGTTACGTAGCAGGACATGAGCCCCATATTGCTCTGCCGTAACCTGTTTCAGTCCCGTTAATCATCACCGTCGGGCTGGTCATACAGTTCCCAGAGCTTCAGGAGCAAACGGGAAACAAGATATGTTACAAAAATGACGACCATCAACGGTGCTCCCGATTAACTGACAGATGACACGCCTCCTGAAAACCCCTAGCATACGCCGCAGTGTTCATGCTAACGGCGAATTCCAGTAAATGTATTCTACCGATGTCGTAAAAGAAAATGCCTACCTTTCAGCCACCCGCTCGGGGCTGGAATCGAACGAGATCGCTACTCTTCAGCGCTCCTTGCCTTCCCGGTTTAATCTGCGGCATTTGAAAAAAAATGAATCATTAAAACTCGTACTGCAAAAGAAAGCGGGAAAATCACGTGTCGTGGCCTATAAATTTACGTCCGGTTCATTTAATTACACGGCGTATCGTATATCAGATAAAAAGTTCTATAACCTTTCCGATACTTCCGGGAAAGGCAGTCTCGATTATCCGTTACCGGCCACAGCAAGACTCAGTTCGCCTTTCAATCCTGCAAGACTTAACCCGGTATCGGGAAAAGTGAGTCCCCATAATGGCATTGATTATTCCATGCCCATGAACACGAAAATAGTCAGCGTCATCGACGGAAAAATCACCCGGGCCGAATACAACAGTACCATGGGATATTTTGTTGAAGTAACGGGAAAAGCCGGTGTTAAAACTCGCTATCTCCACCTCAATAAAATACTCGTTACTAAAGGGGCCAGGGTTACACGGGGAGGTGCTATTGCGTTATCCGGTAACAGCGGACGTTCATCCGGTCCTCATCTGCATTACGAGCTGGTCATCAATAACAACTCTGTTAACTCTCTGGCGTTCCGGGCAGCGGCACCCGCTGATAACAAACTCGAACAGCATGCCTTTGCGCATGCCAGAGACTACGAACGATACCTGGACTGATAACGGGACCGCGACGCGGCCCCGTCTGCCGGATTAATTTTTTTTATCGTTTTCACTTCCGTGATGTTGATGATCTCCATGCCCTCCGTGGCCGTGGAAAAGATGCATTAGCGGGCAGACCAGCAATAACAGATATGGCCAGTAACCTGCCACATGTGACCAGTGTTCGCGCAGGAGAGCAAATGCCGCGATCGCGGCGACAGCAATAAGCGCATAGGTGGTACTTTTCATACTGGACTCCTTCTGTTCGTAACTGACCCTTCACTCAGTGTTATTTCCCGAGCCTGACACTTTTCAGACGCAACGCATTCACAATGACGCTGACGGAGGAAAGAGCCATGGCCGCCGCCGCAATAACTGGCGACAGCAGTATTCCATACACAGGATAAAGCAGACCTGCAGCCACAGGCACGCCAAGTGCGTTGTAGATAAATGCAAAAAACAGATTCTGACGGATATTTTTCATGGTGATCTCTGACAGATGACGGGCCCTGTTCAGTATCATCAAGTCGCCTTTGAGAAGGGTGACTCCGGCACTTTCAATTGCCACATCTGTACCCGTTCCCATGGCTATACCCACGTCAGCCGCTGCCAGCGCCGGGGCATCATTCACACCGTCTCCGGCCATCGCAACCACATGGCCAGACGCTTTCAGTCGGGTTATCACTGCTTTTTTGCCATCCGGCAGAATTCCGGCTTCAACCTCATCTATTCCCAGTTTCCGTGCGACTGCTTCAGCAGTAAGCTGGTTATCCCCGGTGAGCATAACAATGCGGATCCCCGCCTGACGCAAAGCTTTAAGCGCATCCGGCGTGGTTGTTTTCACGGGATCCGAGATAGCTATCAGGCCTGCAAGGTCCCCGTCTGTGGCCACATAGATAACGGTAGCGCCTTCCATCCGCAACGTATCCGCAACGGCCTTTTGATTATCAATAACGATACTGTTTTCCTGCATAGCCAGTTCATTACCAATAACAACCCGTTGACCTTCGACATCGCCTGAGACACCTTTACCCGACGGTGCATCGAAATGAGTGACTGCGGGTATTGCGATCCCCTTTTCCTGTGCTGCTTTAACTACAGCCATACCCAGCGGATGCTGCGAGCCTTTTTCCACTGCGGCTGTTACACGCAAAAGAGATGTTTCCCCACCCGGATTGAGACTGATAATCCCTGTCACCGTAGGCGAACCTTCCGTGAGCGTGCCTGTTTTGTCGACAACCAGCGTGTCCACTTTTTCAAGACGCTCAAGGGCTTCGGCATTCCTGATTAACACCCCGGCCTGGGCTCCTTTGCCCACCCCCACCATTATCGACATCGGCGTGGCCAGCCCCAGCGCGCAGGGACAGGCAATAATCAGGACCGACACAGCCGCAATGAGACCGTGCGCCATCCTGGGCTCGGGCCCCCAGACAGACCAGATCACGAAAGCAACAACCGCGATAAGTATCACCAGAGGAACAAACCAGCCTGAAACGCTGTCAGCCATTCTCTGGATGGGGGCACGCGAACGCTGTGCATCAGCGACCATCTGAACAATTCGTGAGAGCATTGTTTCATCACCGACTTTCTCTGCACGGATGATGAGACTCCCTGTCTGATTAATGGTCCCCCCGATGACAGGGTCACCCTCCGTTTTGGTAACCGGCATAGATTCCCCGGTCACCATCGATTCATCAACGGTTGTTTTGCCTTCGATCACAATACCGTCGACCGGAATACTCTCTCCAGGTCTGATGCGGAGCTTATCGCCAGGCAGAACATCTTCCGCATTAA
Source organism: Enterobacter kobei (assembly GCF_018323985.1). GTDB lineage: Bacteria > Pseudomonadota > Gammaproteobacteria > Enterobacterales > Enterobacteriaceae > Enterobacter_D > Enterobacter_D kobei_A. The sequence goes on from NZ_AP024591.1 coordinate 23,045, forward strand.
TATCCGTTTCATGACCGTCATGATCCAGCCGCCTGGCGGTTTTGGGGGCAAGATTCAGTAGTGCAGTAATGGCACCTGAGGTTTGTTCCCGTGCCCGCAGCTCAAGAACCTGTCCCAGCAGAACAAGCACCGTAATAACTGCTGCGGCTTCAAAATAAACGGCCACCAGGCCATCCATGTTTCTGAACGATGCAGGAAACCAGGAGGGGAAGACGGTTGCAATGACGCTGTACACCCAGGCTACGCCGGTGCCCATTGCAACAAGGGTAAACATATTCAGGGAGCGGTTACGTAACGACATTCCGGCCCGGGCGAAGAATGGCCAGCCACACCACAACACGACAGGAGAGGCCAGAAGCAGCTGCAGCCATGTGTTGTACTGTGGCGGTACTGTATTCCTCAAGGCGGGAAACAGATGAGATCCCATTTCGAGTACCAGAACCGGAAACGCCAGCAACAACCCCAGCCAGAAGCGTCTTGTCATGTCGCGAAGTTCATCACTTGGCCCCGTGGATGCCGTAGCTACGAGCGGCTCCAGTGCCATTCCACAGACAGGACAGCTTCCGGGACCACTGCGGCGTATCTCCGGGTGCATCGGACATGTCCACACACCTTCAGAATTCTCTTTCTCCGCCTGGTGGTGAGGCTGTTTTATCTGATCAGGGCTGACTTCGTGATGATCGTGGTGATGGTGATGGGAATGTTCACTGGCATCTTCGGTAAGATAACGATCGGGATGGGCTTTAAATTTACTATCACAGCTGGCGGAGCAGAAATAAAGTTGATGGTCCTGGTATCGAATGCTGCTGTGCGCCCTGTCGGGCAGGATGGCCATCCCGCACACGGGATCTCTCACCTTATGCAATACGTGGCTCTCGTCCGGGGATAATGTCTGCTCAGAAGCAGTCTGGTTGTTGTGTTGCACTGCATTGTCATTTTTCACAGTAACTCTCCTTATGCATACCGAAGCATCTTCTGTCTTCAGGGTATGTCATGGATGCGATTACCACGAATGCCGCCGGCATAAGAGTGCCTGCTGCCGGCGTCCCGTTATCAGCCGTTCCGCTGACTATTCGATTCGCTGGAAGACTTTTTTACTTCCATCCGGTGAGAATGCGATAACATCGTAAGCCTCTTTTCGGGCTCCCATCTCCATTCCAGGACTTCCTGCTGGCATACCGGGGGTGGCGAGACCGTATATACCTGAACCAGACTGCATTGCCTTATGTATCGTTGTCGCAGGCACATGGCCTTCAATGATCAAATTACCGGCAACCGCGGTATGACAACTTCGCAGTCCTGCAGGAATAGCATGCTTTTCTTTCAGGGCTGACAGCGCCTGATCATTCATGACGTGAGTTCGTACTTCAAACCCGTCCTTTTCCATCGCCTTGCCCCACAGGGAACAGCAACCACAGTTTTCAGACTTGTACATGTCTATTACTTTTTCACCTGCCATTGCAGGAAGTGAAAGGCCAAAAGCCAGGGTCATTACAATTATTTTTTTCATACTCACCTCTGTATGTTATCGATATAAACCCTGACGTCAGGGTGAATTTATGCAAAAGGACACCCGCAGGGGTGCCCTTTCAGGGTTATGACACGCTCTTTTTATGTCTGCGCAGCCAGATGAGTTTATAGGCGGCAGGAATAATGAACAGGGACAGCAGCGGAGCTGTGATCATCCCGCCAATCATGGGGGCCGCGATACGGCTCATGACTTCTGAACCTGCGCCGGTACCCCAGAGTATCGGCAGCAGACCCGCGATGATCACCGCCACGGTCATGGCTTTCGGCCGGACACGCAGCACGGCACCATGATAAAGGGCTTCATCAAGACCTTCCGGTGTGAACGTTTCTTTGTTTGACAGTTCCGGATGCGCTTCAATGGCATGACGCAGATACATCAGCATGACCACGCCAAACTCTGCTGCCACACCGGCCAGGGCGATAAACCCGGTTCCGGTTGCGACTGACATATGGAAGCCCTGCCAGTACAGGAACCATATCCCGCCAACCAGGGCGAACGGCAGACTCATCAGGATCAACAACGCTTCATCAACCCGGCGGAACGCCAGATACAACAGGATGAAAATGATCATCACCGTCATCGGCACCATCAATTTAAGTTTCTTGTTGGCGTGCTCAAGCAGTTCAAATTGTCCGGAGAATGACACGCTGGTACCCGGTCTAAGTTTCACTTTCTGACTGATAGCCGTTTTAATATCATTAACCACCGACACCATATCCCTGCCGCGCGCGTCAATGTAAATCCAGCTGGCTGGACGGGCATTTTCCGTTTTCAGCATAGTCGGCCCTGAAACGACCTTAATATCCGCGACATCGCCCAGCGTGATCTGCTGCTTCATCGGGGTCAGGATCGGCATCTGTTTCAATGCATTTGGACTGTTCCGATAATCCTGCGGATAGCGAATATTAATCGGGTAGCGGGCCACGCCTTCAACCGTTTCCCCTACCGTTGCGCCGCCGATGGCTGATGAGACAAACAGCTGTACATCACCAACAGTCATACCGTAACGGGACGCTTTTTCCCGGTTGATATCGATATCGATGTAACGCCCGCCTTCAAGTCGCTCAGCCAGGGCAGACACCACGCCCGGCACGGTTTTGGCTACCGCCTCGATACTCTGCGCAGTCGCATCAATATCGGCCAGGACAGTCCCTGAGACCTTGATACCTATCGGGCTTTTGATCCCGGTTGAGAGCATATCAATACGGTTACGGATTGGCGGAACCCAGAGGTTTGCCAGACCCGGTAAACGGACGGTCTTGTCGAGTTCTTCAATAATCTTGTCAATCGTCATACCCGGACGCCACTGATCCTCAGGTTTGAGCTGGATCGTGGTTTCCACCATTTCAAGCGGTGCGGAATCCGTTGCGGTCTCTGCTTTACCGGTCTTGCCAAATACAGAGGCCACTTCAGGAACGCTTTTGATTAACTTGTCCGTCGTCTGCAGGAGTGCTGCAGCTTCTGCCGGAGAGACGCCAGGCAATGTTGATGGCATATACAGCAGGTCGCCCTCATTGATCTTCGGCAGAAACTCCCCCCCCACCTGACTCAATGGCCATATAACGGTGAAAATGGACAAGGCCGCAACCAGCAGGGTTGTTTTTGGCCAATGGAGGACCCGCAGCAGCAATGGATGATACGCTTTGATCAGCACCCGGTTCAGGGGGTTACTGGTCTCGGCAGGAATTTTTCCCCGGATCCAGAATCCCATCAAGATCGGAATGACAATGATGGCCAGCGCGGCCGCTCCCGCCATGGAGTACGTTTTCGTGAATGCCAGCGGGCCAAACAGACGTCCTTCCTGACCTTCCAGGGTAAAGATAGGAATAAAGGACAGGGTGATGATCAGCAGGCTGATAAACAGTGCGGGTCCCACTTCCACGGAGGCGTCGGTAATCACCTTCCAGCGGGTGGCGTTGTCAATCTGCTCACCCGGATGCTGATGATCCCACTCCTCAAGCCGTTTATGCGCATTCTCAATCATCACAATGGCGGCATCCACCATCGCACCGACGGCAATAGCTATCCCTCCCAGCGACATGATATTGGCGTTTAGTCCCTGGAAGTGCATGACGATAAAGGCGATACACAGGCCAAGCGGCAGAGAGATAATCGCCACCAGGGCAGAACGTACGTGCCACAGGAACAGGGCACAGACGATGGCCACCACGAAAAACTCTTCCAGAAGTTTGGAACTGAGGTTATCAATCGCCCGGTCGATTAACTGGCTGCGATCGTAGGTGGTCACGATTTCAACGCCTTCCGGCAGACTGGCCTTCAGCGTGTCCAGTTTATCCTTGACTGCTGTGATAACGTCGCGCGCATTTTTACCCGACCGCAGGATCACCACGCCGCCAGCAACTTCCCCCTGGCCGTTCAGTTCGGCAATACCACGCCGCATTTCAGGCCCGGTCTGCACGCGGGCAACATCCCGCAAATAAACCGGCACGCCGTTCTCGCCTGTTTTCAGGACGATGTTATTAAAATCATCAATGCTCTGCAGATAGCCGCTGGCGCGGGCCATATACTCCGCTTCGGCTATTTCAACGGATGAACCACCGGCTTCCTGGTTAGATGATTCAAGAGCCTGTTTCACTTCGGGCAGGCTGATCCCATACTGGGACAGTTTTACCGGATTGACCTGAATCTGGTACTGCTTCACCACGCCACCGACCGAGGCTACCTCAGCCACGTTCGGGATGGTCTTCAGTTCAAATTTCAGAAACCAGTCCTGCAAAGAACGCAGTTCTGAAAGGTCGTGTTTTCCGCTGCGATCGACCAGGGCATATTCAAATATCCAGCCCACTCCCGTGGCGTCCGGGCCGATTTCAGAGCTCACACCCGCAGGCAGTTTGCCCTGAACCTGATTCAGGTATTCCAGCACGCGCGAACGGGCCCAGTACAGATCGGTGCCGTCTTCAAAAATGACATACACATACGAATCACCGAACTGTGAAAAGCCACGCACGGTTTTTGCGCCAGGTACGGACAGCATGGTGGTGGTAAGCGGATAGGTGACCTGGTTTTCTACAATCTGCGGGGCCTGTCCGGGATAGCTGGTTTTAATAATGACCTGCACATCTGACAGGTCAGGCAGCGCATCGACCGGCGTGTTAATTATCGTCCATGTGCCCCAGATGCTGAGAAACAGTGCGCCCATCATGACCAGGAAACGGTTGGCGACAGAGCGCCGGATAATCCATTCAATCATCGTCGTCTCCTCAGTGCCCTGAATGCATATTTACAGGCTGCTCAGACATTGCTGGCATACTGTTTTCTGTTTTTTCAGGGTGGCGCATACGTTCCAGCGCGCCCGTAATATTGGCTTCGGAGTCAATGAGGAACAGGCCACTGACCACCACGGTATCGCCTTCATTCAGGCCGGAGCCAATGCCGGACTGTTGCTGTGATTCATGCAGAACGTGGATCTGTTTCGGCACAAACTTGCCTTCATCATCAACAGTAATCACGCGCTGTTCTTTGCCGGTATCGATAACGGCCTGGCTTGGTATCAGCAGCATCTCCTGGCTTTGGGTATTCAGTTTGAGATAGGCATTCATGCCTGGCTTGAGAAACTCATCCTTGTTAGAAACCTGGAGGCGGACCTGAAGCGTGCGGGTTGTCTGATCCACGCTGGGAAGAATGTTCCATTTTTCGACATGGAATGTTTTATCCGGATAAGCCGGTACCGAAATTTCAAACTGCGACGTATCTTTCAGCAGATAGGCGATAGATTCTGGCACTGCAGCGCTGATCCAGACCGGGTCCATCCCCTGAATCTGAGCCACCACCTTATCTTTGGAAATATTCATGCCGGTGCGCAGGTCAAATGCAGTAATGACACCATCAATAGGTGCTTTAATGGTAAAACGGGTCTGGATTGTGCGGGTTGAACGCAGCCTTTGAATATCTTCTTCCGGCATACCAGCCAGACGAAGTCGCTCCAGAACCCCTTTTATCTGGGTTGGCGTACCGCCTGTACCGGATAACAGCAGAAACTCACTTTGTGCCTCAACCCATTCAGGAATGGTGATATCGATAAGCGGAGTGCCTTTCTTCACATGATCGCCAATCGTCAGGGGATACACTTTTTCGACGAAACCATCAGAACGCGCCTGCACAATGACAAACTGATATTCGTTGTAACTGACATTAGCCGGGATTGCCTGAGAATAATTCAGCATTCCTCGCGTGACTTTTTGCGTTTTTAATCCCAGATTCTGAACCTGAGTTGGATCGATACGGATCCCGCCACTGCTTTTATCGCCACTTTCATCAGCATATTTCGGCACCAGGTCCATATCCATAAAGGGAGATTTTCCGGGTTTATCAAATTTAGTATCCGGTTTCATCGGGTCATACCAGAAAAGTACCTTTTTCTCCGGTGCCTTTTGTTCTGTTTGTACTGTTTTTTGTGATGAGTTTAAATACTGCCAGGCAGTAACCGATATCAGCCCTCCTGCTATGAGGCTGCTGATAATTATTGCAGCATATTTTATCTTTAAAGAAGCCATACAATTTCTCGCTGAAAAATCAAAACACCTGGCATATGCGCCCGATCATTAATTCACAGTAATCCCATAATGAATGTTCAGGCGCACTGGATGTATTCGCTCCGGAGTGTCAATCAGGATTGCGTAACGTTAATGCTTTTGAGTAAGGAGATATTGCCCTGCTGAATAAACGAGAAATCGACATGGTTGCCGGTTTTCAGGGCATTGATAGCGTCGTCTGCATTAACAAAAGTGAAGCGCATGGTCATTGCAGGCCAGCCCACCGCCGGGATTGCTTCATGCGAAATGGTGATCTTTTTACTATTCATATCAATTTCTTTAACGATACCGGTGCCCTTGATAACCTGCTGTACCGAAGCATCACTGGCAGCATTCATATCGCCATGCTGATGTGTTTCAGCATTAAGACCGGCAGAAAACATGACAGAGAAGGCACCAAATAAAACGGCTTTAAGTGAATTACGCATTTTTAATTTCCTGATTAATTGAATCAATTTACTCTACCCAACCGCCACCCAGCGCGGTAAACAGATTAATTTCGTTAACCTGTCGGGAATAGGTAAGATCGAGAATGGTTTGCTGCGTCGCGAAGAGGGAACGTTCTGCATCCAGCACTTCGATGTAACTGACAGCACCACTTGCATACAATCCTCTGGCACGCTGTAGAGTTATCTGTAGTGAATCAAGATAACGCTGCTGTGACTCAAGTTGCTGGCTAAGGCTGTCGCGCAGCGCAAGCGTGTCGGAAACATCTTTAAAGGCTGACTGAATTTTTTGTTCGTAATTAACCACCGACTGTTGCTGGCGAATTTCAGCCAGCTTCAGATTGGCTTTGTTCCTGCCAGCATTAAATATAGGAATTTCAATTTTAGGAATAAAATTCCACATTCCACTTCCTGACGTAAAGAGGCTGGACAGCTCCGTACTGCTTGAGGAGAGACCACTGGTCAGGGTAATGGACGGGAAAAAAGCCGCTCGCGCTGCGCCAATATTGGCATCAGCCGCTTTCAACTGGTATTCCGCTTCCATAATATCCGGACGCTGCAGCAATATTTGTGACGACAGATTTGGTGGCAATTTTACTGGTGCGATCTCCCCACCTTTCATCCCTTTTTCTGACGGAACTGCGCGGTACGTTCCAAGCACCAGTTGCAGGGCATTGTTTGCCTGAGCCAGATCGCCTTCTCGTTTGGCTATTTCGGCGCGGGTACTTTCGATTTGCCCCCTGGCTTGTTCAAGCGCCAGAACGTTCGTACTCCCGGTCACCAGTTGTTGCTCAACGAATGCATAAGACTGTTCATAATTTTTCAGCGTTTCCCGCGCAATACGGAGTTGTTCGTACGCCAGTTGCTGGCTGAAATAGCTCTGTGAAACGTTGGAGACCAGCAGGATGTGTACGGCACGACGGGCTTCTTCGCTGGCAAAGTAGTTCTGGCGATCAGCCTCACTCATGTTCTTAAGTTTGCCAAAAAAATCGAGCTCATAGCTGAGCTCCAGACCCGCGTCGTACTCCTGCGTGGTCGGCTTGTCACCTTTCAGACCACCGCTGTATGTAATCCCGGATGAGGCATTCAGTTGGGGATAACGATCTGCATCCGTGACGTTGAACTGGGCCCGGGCCTCTTCAACCTTCAGGGCAGCCATTCTCAAATCACGGTTATTATTCAGGGCTTCACCGATCAGCCTGCTGACCTGGGGATCGACAAAAAAGTTTCGCCAGCCCGTATCCTGATAGCTGTTTACCGCAGGCGTCAGACTGTTTTTAGACAATGAAAACTGCTGGGGAACCGGAGCTGGCGGACGCTGATATTCAGGTGCCAGAGAAACACAACCTGCCAGGATGAATATGGTACTGATGCTAAGTAATTTTAATTTGAACATAACGCTTCTCGTACAGGCAGACCTGGTAAATGGTTCAATCGAAGTCCAGAGTATTGATAGGGATACTTTACCGAACGCTCTCTGTTTGCCGGGTGACAGGATAATGACAATGTTGTCATTTTTGCTGTAATCCGTTGATAACGATTGTGGGCGCAATAGAATGACATTAGCAGCCAGCCGGGGAGCAAGATGAAAATATTGATCGTCGAAGACGAAATTAAAACAGGTGAATATCTCAGCAAAGGGCTTACAGAAGCAGGGTTCGTAGTGGATCACGCTGATAATGGTCTTACCGGATATCATCTCGCCATGACCGCCGAGTATGATTTAGTCATTCTGGATATCATGCTACCTGATGTGAACGGCTGGGATATCATCCGTATGCTGCGCACTGCCGGAAAGGGTACGCCGGTCTTACTGCTGACGGCCCTGGGCACGATCGAACACAGGGTCAAAGGACTGGAGCTGGGTGCGGACGATTATCTGGTTAAACCCTTTGCGTTTGCCGAACTGCTCGCCCGGGTGAGAACTCTTCTGAGGCGGGGAAACACGATGATCACGGAAAGCCAGTTTAAGGTGGCTGACCTCTCTATTGATCTCGTATCCAGAAAAGTCAGCCGCGCCGGGAACCGCATTGTGCTCACCAGTAAAGAGTTCAGCCTGCTGGAATTCTTCATTCGCCATCAGGGAGAAGTTCTTCCCCGCTCCCTGATTGCCTCTCAGGTCTGGGACATGAATTTTGACAGCGACACTAACGCGATTGATGTCGCAGTAAAGCGACTCCGCGCTAAAATAGACAACGATTACGAGACAAAACTGATCCAGACAGTGCGGGGCGTGGGCTACATGCTGGAGATCCCGGATGCATAGCAAACCGTCCAGACGACCTTTCTCACTCGCTCTGCGGCTGACCTTTTTTATCAGCCTGTCCACAATACTGGCGTTTATCGCCTTCACCTGGTTTATGCTGCATTCTGTTGATAAGCATTTTGCCGAGCAGGATGTCAGCGATCTGCAACAAATCAGCACCACACTAAACCGTATCCTGCAGTCTCCGGTTGATCCGGATGAAAAGAAAATAAGCAAAATAAAGGAATCGATCGCCAGCTACCGTAACGTTGCTCTTTTGCTACTTAATCCCCGGGGAGAGGTGCTGTACAGCTCTGTGCAGGGGGCTGCTTTACGCTCTGCTGTGAGTTCAGCCGATTTTAGCGAGCATAGCCGTGCACGTGATGTCTTTCTCTGGACGGTGGAGGATCCTGCGAGACCGATGGATACCGGGTCCGGAATGAAGATGGAAACATACAGAATTATTGCCTCCTCTGGTCAGGCGATATTTCAGGGCAAACAGCAGAACTATGTCATGCTGACTGGCCTCTCCATTAATTTCCATCTCCATTACCTCGATGCGCTGAAAAAAAATCTGATTGCGATCGCTGTCGTGATAAGTCTGCTAATTGTTCTGATCATTCGCATTGCTGTCCGTCAGGGGCACCTGCCACTTCGTAATGTCAGCAATGCCATTAAAAACATCACCTCCGAGAATCTTGATGCGCGGCTGGAACCGACACGCGTTCCCATTGAGCTGGAGCAGCTGGTTATCTCGTTCAATCATATGATTGGAAAGATTGAGGATGTTTTTACCCGCCAGGCCAATTTCTCTGCCGATATCGCGCACGAGATCAGAACACCCATCACCAATCTGGTGACGCAGACTGAAATCGCTCTGAGTCAGGATCGAACCCAGAAGGAACTTGAGGATGTCCTCTATTCCAGCCTTGAAGAGTATAACCGGATGACAAAAATGGTCAGCGACATGCTGTTCCTGGCGCAGGCGGACAATAATCAGCTGATACCTGACAGGGTTCGGTTTGACCTCAGAGCAGAAGTCATGAAAGTCTTCGAGTTTTTCGAAGCCTGGGCCGAAGAACGAAATATCACGCTCAAATTTAACGGGATGCCCTGCCTGGTTGAGGGAGATCCACAAATGTTCAGAAGAGCGATCAATAATCTGTTATCCAATGCCCTGCGTTATACCCCAGAGGGACAGGCAATCACCGTCTCAATAATAGAGCAGGAGAGCTTTTTTGACCTTGTGATTGAAAATCCGGGGAAACCAATCCCTGAAGAGCATTTATCAAGGCTGTTTGACCGTTTTTATCGGGTGGATCCGTCCAGACAACGAAAAGGAGAAGGCAGCGGCATCGGCCTTGCGATTGTGAAGTCCATCGTGGAAGCACATCACGGAAGAGTGCAGGTGGAATCGGACGTACGCTCAACTCGTTTTATCTTATCCGTGCCCAGACTTGAGAAAATGCTTCCGGAAACCCAATACTAAGAATAAAGATTTAAATGACAAAGATGTCATTAGCCTGTCATGCAGCAAACAGAAGCCATTCGATATAATTAGTGCAACTTATCAGGAAGGCTGGATTGCTTCATCAATACCCGGCGTCAGAGTACGCCAGGAAATGAATATCCAGTCCTCTCCCGGAGAAATAAACACTGCCGAACCTGTTTCAGTTATGGAACTGAAAACACCGGTTGTACTTCCCCGGACATCACTAATTCAGAAATGGAGATTTATCATGAAAAATATGGTATTAGCATCCTTGCTGGGCTTTGGTTTAATTTCGTCGGCCTGGGCCACTGCAACCGTGAATATTCATGAACGCGTCAACAATGCACAGGCTCCTGCTCACCAGATGTTGTCTGCTGCGGCTCCTGTCGGGATCCAGGGGACTGCTCCTCGTATGGCCGGTATGGACCAGCATGAACAGGCCATTATTGTTCATGAAACCATGACGAACGGATCGGCGGATGCGCACCAGAAAATGGTGGAAAGTCATCAGAAGATGATGAGAAATAACACTGTATCCACGCCCGTTTCGTCAACGTCTTACGCTGCGATGGATGAGCATGAAAGAGCAGCGGTTGCCCACGAATTCATGAATAACGGTCAGTCCGGCCCACATCAGGCCATGGCCGAAGCGCACCGCCGTATGAGCAATGCAGGCTGAATGCGACTGTAGTATCCGTGCTTTTACCCTTTCCTTGATAGATTATTCCTTGACCGTATATGTGGCTACATTTTGGCCCCCATCAGGGGGCTTTTTTATCTGACTCAGCTACAATTAACCGGTACCTACCTTACAAGGAACTATTGTATGCAAATCAAAAATTCCCTCTTTGTAATACTGATGTTATCCCTGCCTGCAATTTCTGCTGAACATTCTGAAATGAACATGTCAGATATGACCTCATCAGCATCGTCACAGGAATACATGGCGGGGATGAAAGATATGCATGACAAAATGATGGCCGCCGTTAATGAGCCAGATCCCGACAAGGCCTTTGCAAAAGGCATGGTTGCACACCATGAAGGGGCAATAGCAATGGCTGAAACCGAGCTGAAGTATGGAAAAGATCCCGAAATGAGAAAACTCGCACAGGACATTATTAAAGCTCAAAAAGGTGAAATTGAGCAGATGAATAAATGGCTTGACAGTCATAAATAATGAACACTGGAGTGTTGTCTTGCGCACCCTCTTAGGGTACCCCCGGACACGAAAACATATAGTACTTAACTAATTAAAAACCCGAATAATTTCGGGTTTTTAATGTAACTTTCTTTTCTGAACGAAAATAATAGTCATACAATTTAATTTTTTTGTAATTATTCCTACTTTTAATCAGGTACTGGACAATGGATAACGACTCCCGCCTGAGAGGGAAAATCCGTCTGGTTACCTGGCGCTATACTTAACCGATTGATCGACATGCCATGCTGGTAAAATATTAAAATCCTCCCCCATAAATCTGAACCACATGACAGGATTGATAGTCAGGCAGTAATTCACATTCATTGCTAAAAATAAAAATAAGCATGCATCTTCTCGAAGATTAATTACCTTCCATCTTGTAAAAAAGAATCAAATCCTCTAATAATATCTCGATTCCCGCTTTTTTTAATACATCTTTCCGCTCGGCATATATTTTCCTCAACATATCTTCAAACCCCTTGCCAAGATGAATTTGTTTATGGCAGTTGCAACATAGTGATATGATATTCTCTTCCACATCCAGTGAATTCTCAAAATAGTCTTGCTTTGACATCGGGACAATGTGATGAGGTTCTGTGTAATTTAGGGGAGAGTTTCGCCTTCTGAACGTTGGATGGTCGCAATTAATTTCACATTTATAATCAGCTTTGTTAAGCGCATTTTTTGAAACAGATTTACTTCTTGGGTATGAGAGTCCATTTTTGACTTCTATTGCAGCTTTCTTAGGTTTCGCTTTTTCGCTATACTCAAATGTCTGAGTAACGTCAAAGTGATTACTTTCTTCTAGAGCAGTGATCAAATCATTATCTGAGTAAAAATCAATGCTTGAGCTTTCGTTCGTACTAAAAAAATCTAGTTCTTTTATTGCCTGAACAAGTTCTTCACGGATAGTCCATAAATTTCGCTTTGGGTTTCCTTTAATTTCTCTACTTTTCATGACTGTAATGAATTTTGTCCCGGAAGCAATCTTTCCGACTCCTTTAACCTCGAATCGGCCAAGCTGCTTCTGAACTCTTCCACCCAACCCATTGATTACACCATTAGCACTCATACTGTGCAGGTCGTACTTCTTGCCGATATCGAAACATGTACAGGAATGGTCTGGCTCAATGAACCATTTTTTTAACGCTGCAATACTTTTGTCATCAAAAACTTTTTTATCCCTTAATAAAATCTTCCATTCTTCAACGCTAATATCTATATCACAGACGTATTCACCATCAATTACTTCACATATTTTTTCAATCATGTCCATAACTCTCTTGTAACACAGGCTTTGTAATAATGTAAAATCCGTTACACGGCGTTGTATGTAATGTCATTGTCTCTTGGACTCCTACAGTCCAAAACAACTTTGTGTTTTGTTGTCCAAAAACTTTTTGTTGCCGTGAGTTCTCACTGAGATAAATCTCGCCTTGAGCGTATCACATCAGCAGACTTCCTCTCAACCTTATGGACTTAACCCGGTCATTCTTCACGACAAAGAAAGTACGGCATTTTACATGACGAAGAGACGGTCTCAGCTTCACATGACCGGATAACGTTTTTAATGTACTTCATTATTACGGCACGGGTGTTCAACGAGTATTTTTAAATATTAATCATTTTGTTTAACGGGTGGATACCTACAAATTTTAACATTTACTAATCAAGATAGCAGTTATACGTACTTTCCCGGCAAAAATCCTGAGGTTTACAGATTCCCTCACCGTAACAGACCCGGTCATTCCCCTGGTCCTCCGGAGAGTCTAGTACGAGTGATAAACGTGAATTCCTGTACCTGAAGTTCAGCCGCTGGCAGATAAGTCGTGAACTATAATTACACTCAGTCAGATCCAAACACCTTTTCATCTGCATATATACTTTGTACATACCAGGAGATTACATGCAGGCACCCGGTATACCGGAGAATGAAGAACAGAGGCTGAAGTCCCTGTATATTACCGGCCTTCTTGATACCCGTGACGATGAGCGTTTTGAACGCCTGACGCGGCTGGCCCGCAAAGCCTTTCAGGTCCCGGTGGCCCTGATAAGCCTGCTGGATCGCGAGCGCCAGTGGCTCTTCGCCTGCCAGGGCGTCGGCGTGCGCGAAACTCCACGTGATATTTCGTTCTGCGGGCACGCCATTCTGCAGGAAGGGCCTTTTATCATTCACGATGCGGCTGCCGATGCGCGATTTCACGATAATCCCCTGGTTACCGGTGAACCACACATCCGGTTCTACGCCGGCCTGCCGGACGGCACGGTGGCCGGCACGCTGTGCCTGATCCACACCGTTCCCCGCGCCTTCACGGATGAGGATATTGCGTCCCTCCGGGACCTGGCCTGTATCGTGGAGGACGAATTCGAGGCCATCAACATGGCTATGACGGACAGCCTGACGGGCATTCCCAACCGGCGCGGGTTTTACCGCGCCGGCGACAAACTCTTCCGCGCAATGAACCGGCAGGATGCGTCGTTCAGCCTCATCTATTTCGATCTGGACAGGTTCAAACCGGTTAACGATCTCTGGGGACACGCTGAGGGTGACGAGGTGCTTAAGGTATTTGCCACCTTTTTACATCAGCACCTTGAACCGGGCGAAATTGCAGGCCGCCTCGGCGGGGATGAGTTTGCCGCCCTTCTCCGGCGGGACGGCGACACCCGCTATTTTCTGGACGCACTGGGTGCCAGTCTGGATCATTACAATGATACCTCAGGTAAACCCTACAATATCAATTACTCCTTCGGTGCAATGATTAATAACGCAGACCAGTTTACGACGCTGGCGGAGATGATCGGTAAATGTGATGAAGTGATGTACCTGACGAAAAAGCGAAAGACCCTGTCACTGAAAACAGAACCGTGACACGTCTCTTTCCCGGGGGACCTGATCTCCGGACAAGAGGTTTATCGGTACAGGCAGACAGACTATTTTTGACTATCACGCGCATAAAGTCGTTTTTTAATTGCTGTTTATGCACTAATCCACAAATCACAACAATCTGAACTTATTTGTGATTATCCTGCATTAATCTCCCTTCTCTTACCCTGAGATCCGGAAACCCCAAAAGCCAGAAGTGGTTGATATCCACCTTCACACTCATATTGGGTGTAAGAGTGACTGAAATAGTCGTCATAGCCAAAACGACGCAGACAATATATGATTACCGGTGGTCATGAAAGTGGCATTCCTAGATTAATTATCATATCTTATATAAGAAGCTGGTTAAGCAGCCCTTCCGTTCGAATCTAGCTTTGCAAGCTTAAGGGGTGTTAATGCTGAACCTGACCGAGACTAAAAAAAATTTCATTATTGCTTTCTTTAACAACTTGAATGTCATCTTAAAAATAAATATTAAGGATTTCTTTTGTGGCAGATAATATAATTATTGATGAGAAAGAGTTAGTTACCTTAGTTGAAGTACCACTTGATATTATTGATCCTAATCATCGGAGTATTACTCCAGAAATGCGTAGAAAAATTTTAGCGCAACGATTCAGAAACCAGCTATAGGGGTCCGCTTGGAAAACGGAAAATATCCTACGTTAAGCCTGTTTCTTTAGCTGGCATTACAAAAAGCGAGCGTCTGCATGGTACAGACAGACACCCGAATACGATAAAAATGAGACGAAAAAAACAGGTTACTTAACCCGCTTCCCCGTTTCGTCAATGACCTTTTCGCCGTCCTCTTTGGTAAACGCTCCTTTCTGACCTTCAGGTAGAATATCCAGCACTATTTCTGAAGGGCGGCAAAGACGAGTGCCAAGCGGCGTAACGACTACCGGCCGATTAATCAGGATCGGATGTTGAAGCATAAAATCAATCAACTGCTCATCACTGAATTTCTCTTCATCAAGGCCCAGGTGTTCATAAGGCTCAACATTCTTACGCAGCAATGCACGCACCGTAATTCCCATATCTGAAATAAGTTTAATCAGCTCATCACGGGTCGGTGGCGTATCGAGATAATAAATAATGGTCGGTTCGTTACCGCTGTTACGGATCATCTCCAGCGTGTTGCGTGAAGTGCCGCAGGCCGGGTTGTGATAGATGGTAATGTTGCTCATATCTTTATCTCATTACAAAGTGATGGAAAGCCGCAACGCCAGCGCGGCCAGAGTGACAAACAGCACGGGCAGAGTCATGATAATGCCGGTGCGGAAGTAATAACCCCAGGTGATCGTTATATTTTTCTGGGCAAGCACATGCAGCCAAAGCAGGGTTGCCAGACTGCCAATCGGGGTGATTTTCGGGCCTAAATCGCAGCCAATCACGTTGGCATAAATCATTGCCTCTTTGACGACGCCAGTCGCCGTACTCCCGTCAATCGACAGCGCGCCAATCAGCACCGTCGGCATATTGTTCATCACCGACGACAGGAACGCGGTCAGGAAGCCGGTGCCGAACGTTGCTGCCCATAACCCCTTTTCTGCCAGCAGGTTCAGTACACCAGACAGATACTCCGTGAGCCCGGCATTGCGCAGGCCATAGACCACCAGGTACATGCCCAGCGAAAAAATCACGATCTGCCATGGCGCACTGCGCAGGACTTTCCCTGTGTTGATGCCATGACCTCTTTTCGCCACGATAAACAGTACTGCTGCGCCAGCAGCTGCTATCGCGCTGACAGGGATCCCCAGCGGCTCCAGAACGAAGAAACCGACAAGCAGCAATAACAGGACAATCCAGCCCGCCCTGAACGTTGCCGCATCCTTTATCACACTGGCAGGCGTCTTCAGCAGCGAAACGTCATACGTTGCCGGAATATCCCTGCGGAAGAAGAGATGCAGCATGATCAGCGTGGCCGCAATCGCTGCCGCATCCACGGGGATCATAACGGAGGCGTACTGCGTAAAGCCCAGATCGAAGAAGTCCGCCGAGACGATATTCACCAGGTTAGAAACAATGAGTGGCAGGCTGGCCGTATCTGCAATAAATCCTGCAGCCATGACAAAGGCCAGTGTCGTGCCCTGGCTGAACCCCAGTGCGAGCAGCATCGCAATCACAATCGGCGTCAGGATCAGCGCGGCGCCATCATTGGCGAACAAAGCAGCAACAGCGGCACCGAGCAAGACTATCCAGGTGAACAGCAGGCGGCCACGTCCGTTACCCCAGCGGGAGACGTGCAGTGCGGCCCATTCAAAGAAGCCGGACTCATCGAGCAGCAGGCTGATGATGATGACCGCAATAAATGCCGCTGTCGCGTTCCAGACGATATTCCAGACAACGGGAATATCAGCGATATGGATGACACCGGTTCCCAGCGCCAGCACAGCCCCGATACTCGCGCTCCAGCCAATACTCAGGCCTCTGGGTTGCCAGATCACCAGTACCAGCGTCAGTAAAAATATACTCCCTGCCAAAAGCATCTCAGACCCCATCATATATGATTTTGTAAATATGTTTTCCTGCCTCAGCAGGAGGTGCAGGCTGATTTGTCCAGCCATTCACGTACATCCTCGCGCAGACACTGCCAGGTCGTCGTGATTGTCTCTGCTGCCCACGCCGGAATATGGGGTGACAGACGATAGTGGATCCATTTGCCTTCCCGACGGTCAAGAACCAGATCAGCCTCGCGAAGGATAGCCATATGTCGCGAAATTTTGGGCTGCGATTCGGAGGTGGCAACGCAGATATCGCAGACGCATAATTCTCCGGACTCACGGAGAAGCATGACGATGGCTAGCCGTGTTTCATCCGACAGGATTTTGAAAAGCTGAACAGGTTGTAGCATTTTTCACTCCGTTCCCTTTAGAATACACATATGTTAGATCATATGTATTAACTTTAAAATCACCTGTTCTCTCCGGAGGAGAAAAATGGAACAATTTCCAGCCCTGAATACTGACTGTTTTGATCAACATATTGCCGAACGTCTGCACCTGCAGGAGCCCCCACGGATTCTGATCCTGTATGGCTCAGTAAGGGAGCGCTCCTACAGTCGCTTTGCCGCGGAGGAAGCAGGTCGCCTGCTGACGGCGATGGGCGCGGAGGTGAAATTCTTTAACCCCTCCGGTTTACCCCTGCCGGATGATGCCCCGGATACGCACCCTAAAGTCTCCGAGCTACGCGGGCTGGTCAGATGGTGTGACGGGATGGTGTGGAGCTCGCCGGAACGGCACGGGGCTATGAGCGCGGTGATGAAGGCGCAGATCGACTGGATACCGTTGAGTGAAGGCGCGGTTCGTCCTTCGCAGGGCAAGACACTTGCAGTGATGCAGGTTTGCGGCGGTTCGCAGTCCTTCAATGCCGTGAACCAGATGCGCATTCTGGGCCGCTGGATGCGGATGTTCACAATTCCCAACCAGTCCTCGGTGGCGAAAGCCTGGCAGGAATTTGATGAGAACGGAAGGATGAAGCCGTCCTCATGGTACGACCGTATCGTAGATGTCGCAGAGGAGTTGTTTAAAATTACGTTGCTGCTCAGGGGACAAACCAGCTACCTTGCAGATCGCTACAGCGAACGAAAAGAGAGTCATCAGGAACTTTCGTACCGCGTCAATCAGGAAAAAATATAACGCCTTCTGATCGTATAAATACACACCATGAGCGTTTTCACAAAGTCTCCTTCTGCCAGGCAGCGGATAATCTTACATGTGTCTGTCGTTTTCAGGAGTAGGATCTTCCTTCCACACCCCGGCACGCTGCGGTGCACAAACACAACATGTAGCGGTATTATCAGCGGACATAGGCGCTATATGTTGTGGTTCACCCCTGCCCCGTGACCCGGCGCGCAGTGGGCAAAAAGGCCGCTTTGCTTATTCCCTCACCGTGGTACACTTCCGGAAAGTTGTGATACGCCAGAAAGTCGGATCACCGCGAAACGGCCATCCGGTAATTTAACAGCGTGTTTATATGTGTGCTTATTATCAGGCAGAAAATGACGCGCACGGAAAAATCATGCTAGTGAAAGGGATTTATGCGGAATATCATAATTACTCTCTGTGACTATTGATATTAAAGGAAACTGGGATGGCACCGGCAGGCAGTAAAGAAATCTCTCTGATACAAATATTTTGTGCGCTTCGGGAACTTGGCCATGAAAAGCTGTGGATTCATCTGCCGTCCGGTTCAGGGAGCAGCATCTGTCACATTATTACCTGGGACAATCTTGTGGTGGCTGAACGGGAGCTGAATGTTCAGAACACGGGCTGGGTTATTACCGGACAGGCAACTACTGTTCATCCGTGTCCCGCAGGGCGCGAGCCGGATGCGTTTTACTGTGAACTTGACTTTAATAAGGCGCTGACATTGTGGCCTAACCTCATGACAGGTTAAGGAATATCTATGGCTGACTGGTTTATTGCCACCGAAGGTGTGAAGGTTGTAAAGGACACCGCCAGTCTGTGGCCGCAGATCATCACGGCGGTTTCATCCATTGGTGCCGCACTGGGTGGCGTGAGTCTGACCCATCACTTCACCAGAAAGCGCGAGGAAAGAGCTGCTGCAGCGAAACAGGCCAGTGAACGACTTTTTATTGCCACGGAGCTGGTCTTTTTACTCGAACAATTTGCCGAAGCGTGCGCTGAAGTCGCAATGGATAATGGATACTTAAACCAGAACAGGATTACCGTTCCGGACACCACTGTTCCAAACCTCAGTTACTCCGCAGTCACAGGTGACTGGCGGGTTTTGCCGGCGAAGCTGATGTACCGCATCCGGGAGCTGCCGGTGATTCAGGGAGAGGCCGATCGCGTCATTGCCGCAACTGATGCTTACGCTCCTGATTATGACGAATTCTTTGAGGCACGGCAGTATCAGTATACCCGCCTGGGCCTCAAAGCCATCATTCAGTCACGCCGTTTACGACAGTTCGCAGGCTTACCTGGCACTCGCCTCGATGCTTCTCCCTGGTCGGCTCAGAACGTACTCTGGAAGGAGTGGCGGCTTGAAAGGAAACGTCGTCACGTTCGCGCCGTAATGAGTGCCAGATCTTTAGCGTCATTCCATATGCAGATGCGTAATAAAATCGAAGCTGCTCACCAAAACCGCTCAGATGAAAGCGATGGCGTATAAGGGAGAAATAAAATGTTACCTGTTCTGCAAGGTCATCCGGCACCGTTTTCTGCAATGCAGCTGCCGGTGGCCATCGACTATCCGGCAGCACTGGCCCTGCGCCAGATGGCCCTCGTTCAGGACGAACTGCCTAAATACCTGCTGGCACCGGAAGTCAGTGCCCTGCTCCACTATGTCCCGGATCTGCACCGCAAGATGCTTCTTGCCACGCTCTGGAACACGGGCGCGCGCATTAATGAAGCGCTGGCCCTGACTCGGGGGGATTTTTCCCTGGCGCAGCCCTACCCCTTCGTTCAGCTGGCCACCCTCAAGCAGCGCACGGAAAAAGCGGCCAGAACGGCAGGCCGCGCACCGGCCGGTAGCAAGACTCACAGGCTTGTTCCTTTGTCAGACACTCAGTACGTCAGCCAGCTGGAGATGATGGTGGCCACCCTGAAAATCCCGCTGGAGCGTCGCAACAAACGCACCGGCAGAATGGAGAAAGCGCGTATCTGGGAGATCACCGATCGTACTGTCAGAACATGGATTAACGAGGCTGTTGACTCCGCTGCTGCAGACGGAGTGACGTTCTCGATCCCGGTTACACCGCACACATTCCGCCACTCCTACGCCATGCATATGCTGTATGCGGGTATCCCGCTGAAGGTGCTGCAGAGCCTGATGGGGCACAAATCAGCCAGCTCGACGGAAGTTTACACGAAGGTGTTTGCACTCGACGTGGCGGCACGATACCGGGTGCAGTTTCAGATGCCTGGCACCGATGCAGTGGCTTTGTTAAAAGCGCAGCCATGAAGTTTCGTTCCCCAGTGTGCGTTGCTCTGGAAGGTAAAGTTAACTGACGTTCATTTATGTTCCAGAGCATTCCTTTCAGCCAAGCAGGTTTCCAAATGTGACCTGTTATTGCTTCTTCTACTTATCTTCGGGATCATACCCTACCCATCAATTAGAGTGGTGTATGGCACTGAGTACCAAAGAAAAAGTGAAACTGAAAAATTGTATCCATGGATACAATCTTATAAGGCAAAAGGTGGCTTATGAAAGGATTGTATCCATGGATACAATCCTCCACACATTCTTCCATTAAGTAGTAGTTACACTCAGTTCTGAAAGGATTTCTTCAATGCGGGTAACCACATCTTGAGGGATTTTTGAGATGTCTAAACTAACAACTACTTTATCACCCTGATATTTTGCTGAAGCACCAGGAGCAAACTTTTTCCTGATGGACTGAGGCTTTTGCTCTGCCTTCATCAAAGATAGAGACTGCAATGATCGAATAATTTCCTCGGCTTCAAGTAACTCTCCTGTCAATTTTTTTTGTGCCAAGAGTTGAACATTTGAGATTAAAACACGCTCATTTTTTTCAAAGAAATTTGCAAGCTGTTCACCTGCACGCGCTGATAATTCACCCGGATGGGCAAAAAGGCTAACAACTTCTCGTGGTAATTTAGCTGTATTCATACAACGTAAAATAGAAATACGCGATAAATTTTCTCTTTCAGCGAGCGCCGAAACATTTCCATTGAACTTATTTTCAAGTAAACGGCTGTAACGCTTGCCTCTCTCATATGCACTGGTTGGTCGATAGTCATTGCCAAGACGGCAGAGCGCATCCATTTGCTCATCATCTAAATCGCCAACCAGAATCCTGTACTCTGAGTTAGTGGTGATTGCAGCCATACGGCGGCGACTACCATCTGCAACCTCAATTGTTCCATTAATGCGTCTACCTAATGCCGGATTTTGCTGACCAGAAGATAAGAATGATGGTATCAAATCATCGAGAGAAGACTCATTCAAAAGCTCCTGATCACGCTCATTACCAACCCATACGCGGGTTTCTTTTTGCACTCTACCTGCATCTAGTGTCTCAAGAGTGAATTTGACGTCTCGACCACATACAGGCAATGAAATGGTATTGCCTTTTGTAAGCGCTCCAACGCGAGAAATCAACGCATCCACCATAGGAGCTGCCGGTGCACTATCAGACTCTTTACTAACCGAAGATGAAGTACGAGGGATAATAGGGGCGCGTTTCATTATCGGATCTCCCAACGAGGCTTGATTAAACGGTCAAAAATTTCAGTGCAAACAGGCTCCCATATTGCCAGGGCATTACGCCATGCGCCTGTTGACGAACGTTGGTCTATTGCCTGCTCAAAGACTGTTCGCATACGTATCTGACCTTTGCCAACTTCATCTGTTTCACGCACAACGTTTTTTAGTACCATGCTACCCCACGCGTCTCTAATTTGTTCTTCCATCCACGGGGATTGCGAGCCATTATTATTACTGTATTTAGTTAGCAGGATTCTCACATCTGGTTCGAATCCTTTTAAGTCAACATTTTTAAGCAGGTCTCGTAACATATCAAAAAACTGAAGTGCGGATGTGTAATCGAAAAGCTCTGCTGGAGTAGGGACGATTAGAACATCGGCGGCACATACTACGTTTATCGTTCCGATACCAAGGTTTGGTGCGCTGTCAATGACGATTACATCATAATCATGAGCAACAGTTTCAATCGCCAAACGTAACATCATATGGGGATCTGTTGGCAACTTACCGGCATCAAAGCAAGCCATTAGCTCAGTTTCAATGCGGTGTAACGCCAGGCAGGAAGGGATGATATCTAGGCCAGGCCAACAGGTATTCCTTACGGCATAACTAGCATCATCGCGCTCGCCTAGATAAAAAGGAAGAAGAGTATCATCTGCATGAATGTGCAAATCTGGAACAAGGCCGTGATACATTGAGGCCGTTCCTTGTGGATCATTTCCTTCTACCAGCAAAACCCGAAGACCTTTTAAAGCCAGATGCTGCGAAAGATGTACTGAGGTTGATGTTTTATAAACACCACCTTTATGCGCAGCAACACCAATAACGGGTGGATAAGTGTTATCAGGCCGACGAATCCGGGTTCCAAACACATCTCGCATATGATTAACTTGCTCAATCGTATAACCAGCGCGCTGTTCAACACGGCCACGTAGTTCTAAATCCGGATGCGGAAGACGCCCACTTTTTTCAGCATCACGTATTGCTTGAGTTGAAACACCTACCAATTCGGCAGTTTCACCTATACGCCAGCGACGTGTAATTTTCCGTGCTTCGGGGCTATCATCATTAAATTGTGCAAGCGCAATGGCGCGCGTCATTGCATGACCTGCCGCTATACATTGATCCAGCTTTTCCATCAGTCCCATTGACATGGCCTCAAGTTATCAACTTTGCATAAATTCATTAAATCTTGATTAACGGCGCAAAGCAACAATTTTTGCATAGTATTAGTGACATGGCGCAAAGTTAAGTGAAAAAGGAAGGTACATTTTCAGAGCAGCCCGTGTGCTTACAAACCGGAAGAACTTGAGGTGCAGATAATTAGCAGATAACGGAAGAGGGCGTGTGTTTAGAAAGCGGATGATCAATGTTGGTTGTGTTTACAATCAGGGCAATGTGTTTAGAAAGCGGAAAAAAGTTTATTACACGCAACGATAAGGGAGGAGCAATCGTCGGCAGTTCAGATTTCATATCCGCTTTATAAACACAGAACAGAATTACTCTTGATCATCCGGATTATAAACACTTGTGATGGCTTTGATGTCGGGCCGGGGAGTACGACGCGCAATCAGTAGATGCCATTCACCACCTTTCTTAACAACATCCCCATCGAGATAGCCCACGGCCTTCAGCTCATCTATTGCCTTGTTAATAACACGATTTTGTTGATTATTGGGAGAGGTCAACATCAGTCTGCGCTTGATGCGTGAGAAAGAGAGAGGGATTGGTCGTTCAGGTAAGCTTTCCAGAAAAGTGTATAAAGCCTGAGCAGTACCTTTATTAGCTAACTGCCGGAGTATAAACATCTGAATGATGACCTGACGGTCAAACTGATAAAGCTCCCAAAGAGATTCATCTGCAGTGATAATCATGAGATCTTTATCCTCATCCCATTTTCCTCTGCTGAGTAGACCAGAAACGACGCCTTGTTTATCTTTTTCAGAAGTTAGTCGTATCGTTGTACCCCTAAGGCGAGCCAGAGAGTCAGCAAGGCGTGTACGCAAGTTTTTATCTTTGTCTTTAGAAGAGTAGCCGCAATAGGTAGCAAATTCGCTGAACGGCAGTTCTACAGTATTCCCTGACATACCATACTTAGAAAAAGCAAGTATGATTCCCACCCAAACCTTAAAGTCCGTTTCCATCGATAGGCGTGGACCTGAAATACGGATGTCTGTGTAACCTTCTGCCTTAGCCAGTTCAAGGCTTTGAAGCTCGCGACTGGCATCAATGTTAATGTTGCCAGTATCCTTGCCCTTACGCTTCAACGAGGGAAGAAACAGGCCTAAACGCATCAATGCGACAGGCTGCACAGTAGCATTTTTTGTGGGGGTAAGTTTTTTATTCTCGCCAATGACTTCCAGGACCGACTCAATAGAAAGTTCCTGATTTTTCTTATACATAGGCTATTTTTCCACAAGCGAATAAAGTAGATGAATAAAAATCATGTAAATCCGGTTTATAAGCACAGAATATCCGATTTATAAACACTGCATTCCGCTTTGTAAACACATAAATCCGGTTTATAAACATATTTATCCGCTTTATAAACACATTAACAAGGCTCTAATGCAGGCATAGCAAGGCTCAGAGCGCAGCGGGATCTATTTGGGACTATATGGATCCTTTTTGGATCGTCTTTGGATCTACTATGTGGATATGTGCATAAAGCCAAGTACGCTACTGACCAACTTAGCCTCGGAGCGTAAGTAGATATCTTTAAGTTCGTGGATATTGCGCTTCCTCGCACGTTCGCGGGCTGCGCCCGGTCACGTGTCTGCGGCGAGCGCTGCGATTTTTATCGATAAGCAGAAGATTTTCAGCGAATGATGGCCTGAGGGATATCTTTCCAGCGTGTGGTGTAGGCCGGCGAGAGCATGTCACGTTTCATTTGCCATTCAGGTGCATGGCCACGCCCTGCAAACCAGATATGACCCAGACCAGAGTGATTTATGCCATCCAGCACTTTCATGAGTTCCGCGCTGTGGGGACGCTGGGGCTGTTCATCAAACAGATTCAGCTGCGCCACGCCAGACGCACTGAAATCATTCAGCATAACGCCAGCCTTTGCATAGCGGTGACCGTCCTGCCAGATACGCTCCAGCGCACGCACAGCCGCCGCAATGACGTCACGGGTGTCCTGGGTAGGCGTAAGCAGCTTTTCCGTCGCCACGTTGCCGTAGTAAGGCTCATTCAGCGCAAACGGAGATGACTTGATAAAGACTGAGATATGCCGGCAGTACTGTCGTTCGCCACGCAGCTTCTCTGCTGCGCGCTCTGCATACTGGCAGATAGCCTGATGCATCTCCTCCTGATCAGTGATCCGCTGGCCGAATGACCGGCTGCAGACAATCTGTTGTTTTGCAGGCGGGGCTTCTTCCAGGGCGATACAGCTTTCACCATTAAGCTCGCGTACTGTACGCTCCAGCACGACGCTGAAATTCTTGCGGATAAAGGCCGGGTTCGTGCGGGCCAGCTGCAGGGCGGTGGTGATCCCCATCGCGTTTAATTTTTTCGCAATACGCCGGCCAACGCCCCACAGTTCCTCTACCGGCTGAAGCGAAAGCAGTTTTTCTGTCCGCCGTGTATTGGCCGGGGTCAGCGCCAGTACACCGCCAAACTGTGGCCACTCCTTTGAGGCCCATTGTGCTGATTTTGAAAGGGTTTTTGTCGGTCCCATGCCCACGCCGATGGTCAGGCGGGTACAGGCAAAAACATGTTCCCTCAGCTGCCTGCCAAAGGTTTCAAAGTCTGTACAGTTGTCGATCCCGCGTATATCCAGAAACATCTCATCGATACTGTACTGCTCAACGCGGGGAGCAAGCTCCTCCAGGCAGGCCATCACGCGATTCGACATCGAGGCGTAAAGCTCATAATTGCTTGAAAAAGCCCAGACCTTTTCAGGGAACTGCATCTCTTTCAGCTGAAACCACGGTATGCCCATTTTTATCTGAAGCCGCTTTGCTTCGGCACTTCTCGCGATCACACAGCCATCGTTATTGGACAAAACGACGACCGCCCGGCCCCGCAGATCCGGCCTGAAGACTTTCTCGCAGCTTGCATAAAAGGAATTTACATCGGCCAGGGCAAACATCAGAACATCTCCCGTGGCCGGTGGATGATATGCGTCACCACCCCGAATATCTCCAGCTCATCTGGGTCCGGATATAACGTGGGATACGTGGCATTCATCGGGAGCAGGGCCAGGCGGGGACGCAGCTGGAGCCGTTTAACCGTAAACCCCCCGTCAACGCTGGCCACGACAATATCGCCGTGTACGGGTTTTTCCGCACTGTCGACAACCAGCAGATCACCGTTGAAAAGACTGCCATCCGCCATACTGTCCCCGCTTGCGCGGAGATAGTAGGTTGCGCTGCGGCGTCTGACACAATAGTCATTTAAATCAAGCTCCTGCTCAACATAGTCCTGTGCCGGAGACGGAAAACCACAGGAAGCCCTGTCGGCAAATAAAGGAAATGCCAGCGGCGGACAATCACTGGCGGGAAACATCATAACCAGTTTCATCTTCTTATCTCTTTTATACTGTATGTATAAACAGTATAGGCGGAGAGCTTTTTAAAAGTGAAGTGCAAAAACTTCTGCCGGTGCGTTCCGCGCGGTTTCTTATCACTATATTATCGAATTGAGTAATGTATTATTATCAATTTGAGTATTTAATATTGACACCTTTGATGTTCGTGATAGCATTATTCTCAATTTGAGAACAAATAAAGGTGCTTAATGATGAATATCTACTGTGATGATGGTTCAACGAATGTAAAACTGGCCTGGTTTGCTGAAGGCACTCTCAACACGTCCATTTCAGCCAATTCGTTCCGTCATGGCTGGAAAGTGGCTGATTTCGGGGCAAATGCTTTTAACTATCAGGCAGGCCTTCTGAAGTACACCTGGGACAGTGTCAGTCGTGATGCGGTCCCGACCACAAACGTGGAATATCAGTACGGCGATATGAATCTCCTCGCGGTCCACCACGCACTTCTGAACAGTGGTCTTGCGCCGCAGCCGGTTTCGCTGACCGTCACGCTGCCCCTGAGCGAGTATTACGATCAGGACTGCCAGAAGAATGAAGACAACATAGCGCGAAAACGTTCTAACCTGCTCCGTGAGCTGACTGTTAACAAGCGGGAACGCTTCACCATTACCGATGTGAAGGTGATGCCGGAATCGCTGCCCGCCGCGTTCAGCAGACTTGCCCGGCTGAAGCCTGGCCCGGCAGAAACCTCCCTCATCATTGATCTGGGGGGGCACCACGCTCGATGCCGGGATCATTGTGGGGCAGTTTGACGACATCAGCGCCGTGCATGGCAATCCGGGTGTCGGGGTATCTGTGGTGACCCGTGCAGCCCAGGCTGCACTGCGTGCCGCTGACAGTGAAACCAGCCCCCTGATGGCCGATACCGTCATCCGGTCCCGGAAAGATCGTGCATTTCTGGCCAGCATCATCAATGATGGAGACAAAATTGATTATGTAACTGACAAAATTGAAGAAGCAATCGCCACGCTGGGCGCGCAGGTGATCGGTGAGCTGGTTCGTTATCGCAACGTGAACAGAATTTTTCTGGTTGGTGGCGGTGCGGTGCTGATTGAAGATGCTGTCCGTCAGGCATGGCCATTATCGCCGGAGCGGATCGAAATCATTCCAGATCCCCAGCTGGCACTGGTCCGGGAGATTGCTCTGTACCATAGCGAGGTCTGACTGTGCCAGCCGGCAAATATTCTTTTTATCTCCATACCGATGACCGCACGGATATGCTCGTTTCCGCCACGCTTGAAACGATTTCTCAGCCGTTGCGCGGGGATTTTCTGCGCACGGCAACCACGGCGGGCGGGGTGCTGTACCGGATCGATACCCGCCTTCCTGCGCTCATCACCGAGCTGTTCGACGGTAAGCTGTACGCGGTACAGCTTACGTGCCTTATCGGTGCACTGAACGGCCTGCTGCCGGCCTCACCGGCAGCGGAGGTGAGGGAGGCTTTGCCTGCCAGGCGATGGGCTGAAACCGGCAGCGACGAACCCGATGAGCGGCGGCGCATTACCCTGCAGTTGCCGGAGACAAATGCCACCGTCAGCATGATTGAATCAGCCCCCTCCCGGTTACGGGGGCAGCTGTTGCGCCAGCTCATCACCACGGGATGCGCGCTCCATACGCTGGATGTCCGGCTGCCGCAACTGCTGACAAACCTGCCGGCACCGCCGGGCACGCTTAATGCGCTGATGCGTCTTCTGACCGACGTCACAGGCGGGACACAGGCCCCTGCCGCTGACAAACACTCTGAAGCCGTGAGGGCAGACGTACCGGTTGCAGACGCTGGCGAAGAAGCCAGGATCAGAAATAATATGAAAAAACTGTTCTGACAGGAGGCGCGATGTCACGATTTAAACAGCAGGTTGAAAGCATTGCCGCCCGGATACTGAAAAGGGCCGGAGTGCCGGCGGCAGAAATGCCCGACACCCTGAAGAAAACGGGCAGGGGAATGATCCTGTTCAGCATTCTGCTTGTCGTTCCGCTTCTGCTTGCCAGCCATGTCCCGCTTGCGGTCACCATTGTTCTCCAGCTGGGCTATGCGGCGCTGATGTGTACCGGCGTCATTCTGGCCTTTGACGACGGAAAAAAAGCCCGCTAAGTACTGCATCCCACGATACCGAAGCCCGTCGCAGATGACGGGCTTTTTTTTGCCGCGAACGGCGGACGTCGTCCACGTCGCTCTCACTGTACCGGCAGGGCCGGTACGCTTACGACGCCGCGCGCTGCGCGTCGGGGCTGTGTCCCGTTCATCTTCTGCGGGCGTGCTGCCCCTGTCGTCCCTTCTCCGCACAGGACTCTGACACACGGCCGGCGTCTGCAAGGGTCGCGTTGCTGAACGCCGGCACCCGGTCCCTCCGCAGGCTCCGGGCTGCGGCTTTGTCGTTCCCCCCTGCTGCCACCTCTGCCCCGTGTGTCCCGCCTGTTACTGCGGCGAAGGAACTCACAGAGACATCACAATCAACCCCAGAGGAGCACCAACATGACACAGCGAAACGTCCAGGGCGCAGCAAAAGAATCTTCAGAGTCATCACTTTCACCCAGCCAGATCCTCGATCTGTTTGACTGGCTGACCGGGCTGCAGATTTCTGTCAGCCTGCCGGATTTTACCCCGCCCGCCGGTTGCGAGGAGCTGATCGCCTTCGACAGTGCAGGGCCGGATTATTATCAGGTCTGGTTACGGGAGGGCGTGCCGGTGGCTGCTGCTGCGCCGCTGGATGGCCTTTTTCGCATCCTGCCTGGGGAGAAAGCATAATGTCCCAGGTTTCCATTTTTGATGTGCTTAACGACGTCGTCACACCTTCTCAGGTCGTACCGGCAACGTCATCAGTTCCGGCAGGAAAAGCGCCGGGCCTGACCGCTGATGAGGCGCGTGGCCGGTTCATCCGTGAATTCAGTCAGACGGCGCGCTATCACCACCGGTGGGATGTGTTCCGTGAATTCATCACCCTGGTGGCAGGCGAGCTGGACATTGCCCGCATCCGGACCCCTGAGAATATCGCAGCCAGCCGGAAAATCTGCGACCGCTACCAGGCAGCAGATCTGGAGCGATTCCATGTGTTGTTCAGCCTGCTGATCAGCGCGCTGCAGGGGAAATATCACGATTTTCTCGGCTCGGTGTTCATGGAGCTTGAACTCGGTTCCGGGGATATGGGGCAGTTTTTCACCCCTTACCCGATGGCCCGTCTGCTGGCGCAGCTGCTGCTTGACGACACACTGCAGCAGCTGAAGACCTGCCCGTGGGTGACCCTGAACGAACCGACCAGCGGCGCGGGGGGCATGGTGATCGCCTTTGCAGAGAGCATGCTGGATAAAGGGTTAAATCCTTCTGCCCAGCTGATGGCCGTGACAACCGATATTGACCCGACAGCGGCGGATATGACCTTCATTCAGCTGAGCCTGCTGGGTATCCCGGCCGTGGTGAATACCGGCAATACGCTTTCCCTGTCGGTCAGCCGCACCCGCTATACGCCGGTGTGGTACTTCAGTAACTGGCAGGAACGCCTTGAGAGTCATGAGCGTGTGCAGGCTATGCGCCGCTTCATGGCATCGATGTAAGAAAAAGGCGGGCATGGCCCGCTTTTTTTTCCGGGCGGACACATCCTGTCATCCCGGTATGCTTCCGCCATCCTCCTGCGCGCTGTGCTTCAGTGACAAATCACCCTCAGAAGGATGTCGCTGCGCTCCCCGTCGTTCCCGCACCCTGACGGGTCCGGGCAGAACGCCAGGTGCCGTGCCCTCACGGTAGCCGGGCCGCTTCGCCGTCAAGGGTTCGCTTCGCCGCTGTGCTCGCCCGTTCGCCCACTTTACGGTGCATTCAGCCCGTAAAGTGCCTGCGCTGCGGCCTCCGCCAGCGCCCCTGCCTTCTTCGCTTTTCGCCCGTCTTTGTGGTGGTCACGGCACTAATGCCGCGCAACTTTCCACAGAGGAGTACACCATGTCCCGTTTTATCCTGGGTGACAGCACCCGTGTAATGGCCGGTTTTCCGTCAGAATGCGTTGATTTCATTCTTACCGATCCGCCGTATCTGGTCGGGTTTACCGATCGTTCCGGGCGCTCCATTGCCGGCGATAACAATGACGACTGGGTGATGCCCGCCAGCCGTGAAATGTACCGCGTCCTGAAACGCGACAGTCTGGCCGTCAGTTTTTACGGCTGGAACCGGATCGATATTTTCATGAACGCCTGGAAAGCGGCCGGCTTCCGGGTCGTGGGCCACCTCGTTTTCGCCAAACCCTATGCCTCTAAATCCGCGTTTGTGGGCTACCAGCATGAAAGTGCTTACCTGCTGGCAAAAGGGCGTCCCCAGGTGCCGGCGTCGCCGTTATCGGATGTGATCCCCTGGCAGTACACGGGAAACCGGCATCATCCGACGGAAAAACCCGTTTCCGCCCTGCAACCCCTTATCGAGTCCTTCACCCGGCCGGGGGATATAGTGCTCGACCCGTTTGCCGGATCGGGTTCCACCTGTGTGGCGGCAGAGCAGGCGGGCCGCCGGTGGATAGGCATCGAGCTTCTTGAAAAATATCACGCCGCCGGAACGCGCCGGCTTACCGGTCTGCGCAGCGGTCGCGCGGCATAACGTAATGGCTCAGGGGGAAAAAGCGATGAACACACCGGAATATGAAAAACTGCGTGACGACGTGGCCGATCTGGAAGAATCACTCTACGAACTGCATCTGCGGATGCGCGGCATGACTGCAAGTTATCTCTGGCACGGCAGTGACACCGCAGAGCGTATGGCCGGACTGATAATCAGCGAACTGGACCTGAAACTGGTTGAGCTGTACCGGCAGGCGGCGACACTGGTTAAACATCTCAGGTAACAAGGGGCCGCAAAAAATATGGCAGGGGACATCACCCTGCCATGAAATATGAACTCTCCGCGCCTGTAAGCCAGCGTTAGGAGCAGGGTTATTTTAAATCAAATTAAAGGCAGCGGCAGGGACATTTACACTTCCCTACATACGCCTTTCAGGTGAGGTTTAAGGGCCGGTATATGACCTGTCAGTATGCTGTGTTCCTTGCAGGGCAGTTTATTTTACAGGGCGGCAAGGGAACGCCGGCAGAATGAAAAGACGGGGCGTGTCCGCGCCCCTGATTAATTCCGCTGCACGGGTGACGCGCGCGAAAACCATGCAGGCCTGCGGCCTGGCGGGGTAAAAGATACCGCGCCTGCTGCGCTGTACGTTTCCACCCCGCCCTGAATAAACATCACGTTAATAAGCACAGACCGCCGCCGTTTCATTGTTGACCTGACTGCTTTGCTTCCCACACTGCGTTGCCGTTGCCGTTGCCGTTGCCGTTGCCGTTGCCGTTGCCGTTGCCGTTGCCGTTGCCGTTGCCGTTGCCGTTGCCGTTGCCGTTGCCGTTGCCGTTGCCGTCTTTAATTCTGACGTCCGATCAGCATCTTTTCCGCGATGGCCATAATCACCCCAAAAAATACATCAGGAACTCTGGCCCCCTTCGGCTCCCCGTCTTCGCCGGGTCGTCAAGCCCTACTGCGCCAGGGCCGCTGCTGCGCACCGGCCAGTCTCCGCCGGACCCTGCGGGTTCCGGGCCTGACGGCTAGGGTCTGATGGCTGAAGTCAAAGTCATGCAGCCGGCTTCGCCGTCAGCGTTCACCGCGCCTGTGGCGCTCTGATGACGCCACGCCGTTCCGTCGCGTCGTGGTGTGTGCATTCTGAGGTTCCCAGATGCCCGTCACCCCTGTCGTTCCTTCGCGGAGGGCTTTTCGTAGCACCGTTGCTGCCCGAAAAACAAGGGTGAAATGCACTCGCTGCGCTCGCCCTTGTTTTTAGTTCATCCCCGTTGCTCCTTTGCCCTTCGCCGCGAAAGAACTCACCAGGGAGATGGATTAACCATCGGGAGGATAAAACCAGAATGAACACACAAAACGTCAACGTCAAAACCGCCGCTCCTGAATCTTCCAGGAAGATGGGGGACGAAAACCCGCCCGTCATTCTTTCCCTGTCTCAGGCGCTTCCACCGCTGCGCGGCCTGGATATACGGATGGCATGGGGAATGGCGCGGGTCATGCGTGTCATTGACAACGCTAAGGCCCAGAGCGAGATGGCCGCAGCTCTGGAGGATGCCTGGACTGCCGGGTATCACGATTATTTGTCTGGCGAAGACGCTGTGCCGGGGATGTTTTCTGACTCACCTCAGCTGGTTAATCAGTGGTGCAGCGGATGGCGCTTTGCGGTATCCGCCGCAGAGGTGGCGGTCTGTTCATGCTGCCAGTCGGACACCGGGATCCCCTGTCCGTACCACGACTGAAATATAAACCCTGCGCGAGGCGCGGTATTTATTCCGGCCGGATTACCGGCCTTCATGCAGTAAAGGAGACGTGAGTGGATCAGATAAAACGCAGTGTTTGCCGCTTTATCAATATGGCCTCTGATGCAGCAGCCTGGAACGTTGCTGCCGCCACTGAAGCCAGTGCGCATTACGGTGAAAGTCTTACCCGTTGTGACCGCCTGACGTACTGGCTACAGGGATTTTTCTCCGTCCTGAACACAACCCAACCAGACCAGGAGGACACACAAGTGCAATCGCAACGTACAGGCAAAAAAGCGGTGGGCGTTTCCCGCGACTTAATGACCGTGCTGCGCATTCAGGCAGCTGACGATCATGTCATCGAGTTTTTTAATGTTGATACCCGTTTTAATGACTGCAACGGCTGGGAAGTGCGCAAGGGCGGGGAGCGTGTGTATTTCAATACCCGGCAGTATGAACGTTTTTCTGACGTTAAATCCGGCGTTCTGTCAGTGATCACATTGTGTCAGAAATACCCGCAGGACTCTGACAGCGTACTTCTGGCAGCGGCAAAAGCCATGTTGTCCGTTCTGGATTCATCCCCCTCGTTCGCCGCGCTTGCCGCGCACCCGGACAGGATCAAACCATAAATCTGAATTTAGCGCCGTGACCGGAGGGCTACCGGCCTTAACGAAACCGACCACGCCGCATTATACAGGAGACGGCTGCCCCACCGGGGCAGCCGGGAGAAACCGATGAAAAAATTCAGTCTGATGCAGATGAACGCCATGATCCCCGCCGAGTTCGAGCAGCTGCGCGAGCAGGGCGAAGAATACCGCCGCGAACTGAGCAATGCCGTGGTCGGTCTGATTTCCGCCCCTGCCGGATGGCAGGTGAACGCAGAATACCGGGGTGAGTTTGGAGGCCTGTTTCCGGTACAGGTGCGATACACACCGCAGGACGGGGAAAGCTACGGTGTGTGCCTGTGCAGTCCGGGGGAACTCTCTCCGGGCTGGCTGGTTGTGTTGATTTCGCAGGATGCCCGCTTTACCCGGATACTTCACCAGTCAGACACGCTGGAGCCGGAGGCTGTCATTACGCTTATCTCCCGCGTGGCGGGGTTGCACCGTCTCAACTGTGGTGCCGGCACATGAATGCCGTTTTAGGTGTGGGGGTGTCAGCATGATCCCTTCAGGACATTCTCTGGTGACGCTGCAACCGGCGCGGCAGGCCGCCCTTCGGGCTATCGCGGAAGTCGAACAGCGGCAGGAAAGCGATAAGCGGTTGCCTTCTGAAAACCCCCATGCGCGTGCATTTATGCGATACCTGACCGGCAGCAGCAGAATGAATGCCAGGTCAGCGCAGCAGATCCCTGGCCTGGCGTGGGACCCGTCATTTAAACTCTGGTCACTGAAAAATCTGGAAGATGAACTGGAACGTCTGCTCCGGAGCCGCGGGGAGCACTGTTATTCTCCGCTGGACGGCGAAGTGCAGCAGGCGCTGTTTCCTGAAGTTGTTTATCGTAAAGCGTCCCGCAGTAAACAGCGCTGCAAACTGAGCAGCGCCCGGACGCAACGACAGGAACATAAGCGCCAGTGTAAGGAGGCCGTGCTGCGCCAGAGCCTTGTAGACCAGGCGCGTACCGGGCTTAATTTTCAGTCACCTGAGACGATCAATAGCTGGTACAGACACTGGGCAGATGAGCTTACGGAGGGCGAACTGGCGCGATTGTTCTGGCGTTGGTGGTACAGGTTTGATTCCTTAAAGGAGCTTGAATGGAATAACCTCAGCGGCGATCCGATGTGGGCTGTGCTTCATTTACTTCGGCAGATCGTGAAGGATACTCCGGACCATACCCGTAAAGCTGAACGCTGGCAGGTGCCTAACAAGCTGTGTGACCTGCGGGAGCATCGCATATGAATAAATGGCTGTATTCATTGCGCTGGGGATTACGACATATTCCGTGTCCTGGTGCGCCGGAACTTGCACGCGCTGAGGTTAATGCCGGAGAACCCTGTCCCGATTCAGTGACAGAGCTGTGGGTGCCGGGTGGCGGTTATGTTGTTTGCATAGACTTTCCCGCGCCGAAGCCGATAACGCGCTGGAGTGATGAGCGCAAAGCCGGTGCGCGTAAGCGTAATCTCAGACGCAGGGTACTGAAAGCAGCACCGCTTTTTGCCGATGAACTGGTCGAGCGGGAAATTAACGACAGGGTGAGCTATTTTCGCGGAAAGTAAGCTGATTTAACGGCCTGAAATCACGGAGAGTCCTGGTTAAAAGGGCAGCGGGCAGGGTATAATGGCGTTGGCGCTTGAGGCTTTTTGCCTCATGACGTGAAGGTGGTTTGTTACGTGTTGTGAGGCAGAAAGAAGAAAGCCCCGAAGGTAATTTTTCAATTAACCAACGAGGCTCAATCTGTATGACTCGACACCATCAGATTAGCCGCTTATCCGCCGAAAGGCAAGGAGAAGTCAGCTATGAAACTGCCGCGAAACGCCCTTATCTGGTGCGTATTAATCGTGTGTTTAACGCTGTTAATATTCACATACCTGACCCGGAAATCGCTCTGCGAAATTCGCTACAGGGACGGAGACAGGGAGGTGGCGGCTTTTCTGGCTTACGAATCCGGTAAGTAGCAACCTGGAGGCGGGGGAAACCCCGCCTTTTCAGGGCTGAAGATGTCTGCTCAGACCGAAAGCGCCTTTACAAGGGGCTGTCAGTTACCCGACTGGCAGCCCCCTTTTCTTTCCTGAGCGACCGCAAACAACCAGGAAAGGCGTTCCCCTCCGGGGAACGGGGCAGGGCGGTTGCGCCTTCGGCGCACCCGCTTTCCTCCTTCCGCCTCTGTTCATCCTGGCTACACCTGATGCTTTACTCCTGACCTTTCATAACAGCTTTCCGCTTTTAGCGGTGGTGCTGCATATCAGTGTCACCGCTGCTTCCATCCGTCATTCTGCTCTGGCTGATTTTATAAATGCCATGCAGCTGCTTCGCGGCGATCACCTGAAAAAGCAGAACCAGAAGATAAAGGACGCTGGCCCCCTTCGGCTCCCCGTCTTCGCCGGGTCGTCAAGCCCTACTGCGCCAGGGCCGCTGCTGCGCACCGGCCAGTCTCCGCCGGACCCCTGCGGGTTCCGGGCCTGACGGCTAGGGTCTGATGGCTGAAGTCAAAGTCATGCAGCCGGCTTCGCCGTCAGCGTTCACCGCGCCGGTGGCGCTCTGATGACGCCACGCCGTTCCGTCGTGTCGTGGTGTGTGCATTCTGCCGTTCCCCGATGCCCATCACCCTTGTCGTTCCTTCGCGGAGGGCTTTTCGTAGCACCGTGTCTGCCCGAAAAACAAGGGTGAAATGCACTCGCTGCGCTCGCCCTTGTTTTACGTTCATCCCCGTTGCTCCTTTGCCCTTCGCCGCGAAAGAACTCACCAGGGAGATGGATTAACCATCGGGAGGATAAAACCAGAATGAACACACAAAACGTCAACGTCAAAACCGCCGCTCCTGAATCTTCCAGGAAGATGGGGGACGAAAAACCAGTACAGGAGAGAAGCCGTGCCGAAGAATGGTGGCTTGCAAATCTGCGGCTCGATGGTTTTGTCCTGGACATTCATTCAGATGTTCCCGGTGCGGTGATCAGCGCGGAAAGCCTTGTTGAACGGCTCGGTGAACACGCCCGGCGTTTAAGCGGCCTGCACTGGGAAATCTATGTAACCCGATCGACGGAACTGGCGCTTGAATACATGCGCGCGCTTCCACGGGAAGATCGACACGCATTCATTGACGCTGCATATGCCTGGGGGATCT
Source organism: Enterobacter kobei (assembly GCF_018323985.1). Lineage (GTDB taxonomy): Bacteria > Pseudomonadota > Gammaproteobacteria > Enterobacterales > Enterobacteriaceae > Enterobacter_D > Enterobacter_D kobei_A. The sequence continues at coordinate 59,194 of NZ_AP024591.1, forward strand.
CCGTGTCATATGACGCACTTGAACGTAGCCAGGGCCCATATGACGCGCTGATGGCAGAACTTATCAAAGAAACGCTTTAAGGAGAAAAAAATGTCCCTGATTAGCACTCCAGTTGAAAGACATGCTCAGAACCCGATACCCGCCACTTCTATGGCCTTCGTTCTCCCTTCCCGACAGGAGGTTTACGCCTGGGCGCGCTGGAATGGCGTGGAATGGGTGTCAACGTCTGGTGAGGCAGGGCTGGACGAAATGCGCCACTACTGCGCGGAAATCCAGCTCGTTTCGGAAGCTGAAGCAGTGGCAATGGAGAATGCCCGGTATCGTAAACCGTGGGAGGAAATCTCTGAGGCACGTTTTATCGATCAGCTGGAAGTGCTGCCGCCCGTGGACTGGCACTGGGGGGTATGTGAATCGTTCAAGTCTTCGGAAATGTATGGCGGGGATGTGACCAGCATTTTTGCGAAATATCAGGGCCGCTTTTTCGAATGCCGTGATCTTATCAGTCTTAAGCCAAAAGAGATCATGGAGAGCATAATCGCCGCTTTTTTTGCCGGGGATACAGCGAATTCCGGGCATTAAAAAAGCAGGGCTAAGCCCTGCTTAATCAACGGATGGCACGGATCAGGTGCCGTCCTAATCAAAACCAGTATGGAGGTACAAGTAATGATTTTCGACCCGCAAATCGTCGCACAGGCGAAGGAATTTGTAAATGCCGTTCGTGCAGGAAAACGCGCCCGCATACCTGCGATGCGTTTTGAATTCTGGCAGCAGTTTATGACCACCGTTCATGCCGGGCTTGAGGCTCAGGCTTAACTCACAGGCCGCCAGTGATGGCGGCCATTTAGCCTGGGGGCTACAAATGCCGAATAATCACATCACCGCCGGATCGTTACCATCCAGCGAACTAAAAATTCTGGCGTCCGTTCTGCCGCCGGTGGGCTTACAGGTTGTATCCGATGAGAACGGGGATCGCACCGCGCTTGTCGCAGAAGCGCTGTGGTTGTTTGCCACCCGTACCGGGCTGGATCGGGACGGAGAAGCGCTGGAAACCGTTCTGACTGATTTCCTTGCCGATATGCTTCATCTTTGCAGCCAGACCGGGACAGAATTCAGTAGCATCATGGGCACAGCTGAAATGCATTTTGATATGGAAGACACCGGGATCTACTGATTAATGGCTGGCCATTAAATTGTCCGCACCGGTGTATAAAATCGCTCACATCATGCCTGTAAATCAGGCTTAACACACAGGCCGTTAGCAGTAATGGCCTGTCAGGGGGAAGAATGATCACCTATGTTACTGACCAGCGTACCGGCGAGCCAGACATCCTGACGCCGCTCCGGTTCGCCACTCTCGTGATACGCGATTTGCAGGGCGCTACGCTGAACACGGTAAACGCGCCTGAAAATGGATGGACACATGAAATACTGTGTGCAGTCCAGCCTCCGGAAATACGTGAAGGGGCTGAGGCTTATCTCAATGAACAATGGATTGGATCCACCGAGGTATAAGACTTCCGCAATGAACCCGCCCTGCCGGTTAAAAGCAGGGCGTTCCCCTGCGGGGAACAGAGAAGGGCGGTTGCGCCTGCGGCGCTACCGCTTTGCTCCCTCCGCCCTCATGTCTGTCGTTTCCTCAGAAATCTGCTGCTCTGATTCAGTACGTCATTGTTATTGCCATTACATATGGACCTGCCATGCAGCTGCTTCACGTTGATCACCTGAAAAAGCAGAACCAAAAGATAAAGGACGCTGGCCCCCTTCGGCTCCCCGTCTTCGCCGGGTCGTCAAGCCCTACTGCGCCAGGGCCGCTGCTGGCGCACCGGCCAGTCTCCGCCGGACCCCTGCGGGTTCCGGGCCTGACGGCTAGGGTCTGATGGCTGAGGTCCAGGTCATGCAGCCGGCTTCGCCGTCAGCGTTCACCGCGCCTGTGGCGCTCTGATGACGCCACGCCGTTCCGTCGCGTCGTGGTGTGTGCATTCTGAGGTTCCCAGATGCCCGTCACCCCTGTCGTTCCTTCGCGGAGGGCTTTCCGTAGCACCGTTGCTGCCCGAAAAACAAGGGTGAAATGCACTCGCTGTGCTCGCCCTTGTTTTACGTCCATCCCCGTTGCTCCTTTGCCCTTCGCCGCGAAAGAACTCACCAGGGAGATGGATTAACCATCGGGAGGATAAAACCAGAATGAACACACAAAACGTCAACGTCAAAACCGCCGCTCATGAATCTTCCAGGAAGATGGGGGGAGCAGGACAGAAGCCTGTCACCTTCATGCAGTGTCTGGACCTGTTTTATTACGTCCAGGAGCACGCCATGCACCAGAAGCAGCCCACCTTTTTTGTGCCTCCAGCTGGCGGCGATCTGATCTGTTTTAACAGAGAAGATAACGCCGTAACCGTCCTGGTGTGGGCAGTCGATGGATGGCCCGTGGCGGCATCCATTCCGCAGGATCAATTTATGGCTGTATTAAGCGGCATTCCGGCATAACTGAAAATCCCACCCGGCGAATATTGCCGGGTAATAAAAACTGAACAGGAGAAACTTAAATGACCAGATTATCCAGCCGTTTTGGCGCAGCTACCGTAATTCGTAAAGAACGTGCCCTGACTAATGACGAACTGGCGCGCCATGTTCCAAGCGTATTTACCGGTGATAAACACGAATCCCGTTCCTCACGTTATACCTACATCCCGACTATTACTATTCTGGATAAACTGCGTGAAGAAGGTTTTGCCCCGTTCTTTGCGTGTCAGACAAAAGTAAATAAATCGGAGCGCCGCGATTTTACAAAGCATATGCTGCGCCTGCGCCGTCTCGATCAAATTAACGGCAGCGAAGTACCGGAAATAATTCTGCTTAACAGCCATGACGGTTCCAGCAGTTACCAGATGATCCCAGGCATGTTTCGTTTTGTCTGTACAAACGGAATGGTCTGCGGTGATACGTTCGGAGAAATCCGTGTCCCGCATAAAGGGGATATTGTCAGCCAGGTTATTGAGGGCGCGTTTGAAGTGCTTAAAACCTTTGAGGACGTGGACGAAAGTATGGATCTGCTTAAATCCGTCAGCCTTTCACCGTCCGAACAGCGCCTTTTTGCAAATGCCGCGCTTGAATATAAATACGGCGAAGAACATCAGCCGGTTACAGCTTCTCAAATTCTTGAGCCGCGCCGCTATGAAGACAGAAAAACAGACATCTGGACCACCTTTAACCGCGTGCAGGAAAATTTAATTAAGGGGCATCTGCCCGCGCAGACGAAAACCGGGAAGCGTAGCCGGACGCGACCTGTCACAGGAATTGACGGTGACGTGAAATTAAACCGGGCGCTGTGGAAGCTGGCCGACGAAATGGCTAAGCTGAAAGCCTGAAAAAAATCCCCGGTTAACCGGGGATTTTTATTTATTCAGTTCGACGCGAGCGCCGGGAGTTTTTCAGCGGGCTTTGGTACTTCTTTTATATCGGCGTTCTGCCTGTCCTCAATAATCTTTCTTGCCAGCAGAACACGATAAATACTCTTTATTTTTCTGGCGTACTCACGCCGTGCTTTGATCGCCTTCGGTGAAGGTCCGGTGTTATACATTCCCACACTGTCCCAGTTTTTTCCGTATGCCCTGAAGTTATGCGCCAGCACCCATGCGCCGGTGTAAACACATATACAGGGTTCATTCAGCAGTCTTTCCCGCGTGATATTAAACTTTTCAAGTTTCCCGTAATGTGAACTGTTCACCTGCATCGCACAGACATCCTCCGTCCCGTTACGGTTGGCTTTATTTATGGCTGCCGGTCGCAGTCTGCTTTCCTGTATTGAAATCGCAGTGAGCAGCAGGGGATCAATGTTGTAGTCCTTTCCGGCCTGGTTAAAACACAGCTGAGGTGCTGCGCCGCAGGAGACTGAGAAAACCAGAAGAAGGAACGGTGCTTTTTTCATTTTGCGTATTATCCGCCAGAGGAGTTTATATGCGCCAGGAGGGAGGCGTTTATAAAAATACGCGCGGCGATCATTTTTATCAAGATAATCCATTACAGACGCGCATGGGGCGCTGTGGATCGTCTTTTCACACGACGGGATATAAGAGAAACCCAACCGATCCACTTTATTAAACGCCGCTCTTTACCCAACATAAAAAACATCACACCCCACGCAAGACGTTGTCTTGCAGATTAATTCTTTAATTTCAGTTGGTTGTACTTAAACTCTAAGCGTTGTCATGGGGTATAAGGTAAAAAGGTGCTCTAATTAGCACACTTCACAGTGCCGGGATGACACACATATCCGTGCCTGATTGACACACCTGTTGGTGCCAACACAGGCACTGTTGAGTGTGTGATAAGTGTGTAACATTAAAATTCAGTAGGTTAATAAGGCGATTTTTAACGTTGGTGCCGTCCTGACACACATCATAGTGCCGTGCAAACACACCTGTATAAATCACTAATATGCTTGACACATCGATCAGATAGAGACGATATTATGAAAAATCCCGTTTAAGAACATCCTTAAAATGTCTCTAATAGTGCCTAATCAGGCACTGCTTATCGGTACAGGTAAATATAATGCCCCGTAAAAACATATACTTTAAAGATAAAATCGATCGTGAGATTGAAGATATTATTGAAATAGAGATTCAGAAGGGGGCGACTAAAGCTGATGTTAACTACTCCTCGATGGTAAATGAACTGGTCAGACTGGGTCTGATGGTATACAAATCAAGAGAAGACGGCTCCAGTTTCGATCTGGAAGGTTTCCGGCGTGACCTTATCCGCAAGGTGAGCGGTTCACGTGAAGGTATTATGATACTGACCGCACTGCTTTCAGAGATTTATGTATCAGTTAAAGGCCCGGATTACAAAGGCTCTCTGGATGACCTTATCAATGCGAATATTTCGGCAATCAATACGGCGGAAGTGCAGGGCGAGTCTCAGCATTTCCTGAGTGACACGAATTAAAAAAAAGGCCGACATCATGTCGGCCCGTTCCCTGTATCGCTACTCCTGTTTTTCAGCGGGAGCACCTCTGTCTTCCGCTTCCGCTATTTTCTCTTTCAGATACCACTCGAATGTCATACACAGCACTTTAAGCGCCTGCGCATCTTCATTCTGCTCCAGTAAGCGCTCCGTAAAATACCCCAGAGAATTCATGAGCCTTGTCAGCATTTCATCGTTCAGGCTGCGTTTGTGTATGCGCGCCATAATACGAATTTCATCAGCCAGATTTTCCGGAATGCGCATACTGTAACCTGACGTTTTGCCCGGAATAAGCACCCGTTCGCCGTCCCGCCACATCCAGACTTCCTCATGCGCTGACACGTTATTTTCCTGTTCAGCGGGTTTGTCATCCGTTTTTATCAAATCATCCAGCCACTGCTCAAATTTCACCGCGAGCGCAACAAGGCGCTCTCCCTGGGCGGTGCGAATAACGGCGCGGTCGGGCTGATAATTCAGCGAGATTAATAAACGTGAAATTATCTCATCGTTAATACTCTTTCGACTTAAACGCCCACAGATTCTCAACTCCATTAACAAATTATCCGGTGCCCGCAGCCGCCATTCAATTGTTTCACCGGCATGGAATTTACGGGGTCGTCCACGCTTACCCCACATATTTTCTTTAACTTTCATATCAATAGATTCCTGGCACCACAGGGTTTCTCCTGCATGACAAAGGATATATCCCGCTGCGCGTCAGATAATTCTTAATAATGATTAAAAGTGTGAAGTCCGTCACAGTTTTTTTTTTTTAGGGTCATGAGACAATTGCGCCTGCGTAAACAAGCACTTACGCAACCTCACTTTGTATACATCGGAGACTCAAGCATGAAAGGTAATGCCCTTGAAACCACACAGGGATGGGCGGTAGCGTCTTTATTCCGTGCTGCAATCAATAAATTTAACTTAAAACGCATCTGTAATATCGCGAGTTCAGTTTTGCTGCTGATGCTGGTCACGAAAGTGGCCCATGCAACCGGCACTGATTTATTGTCCTCGCAAAACACCACGGTTAATTCCACCTTCGGTTCTGGTTCCTCACTTATTAAATGGTTTTATATCGCTGAAATTGTGATGGCGTTATTCACCTATATCAAAGTTCGTTCACCGCTGGTCTTTGTTGGTCTGGTTATTTGTATCATCTTCACCCGCGTTGGTTTCGCAATCGCGAGCTAATCATGAACGGGGAAGATGATAAATATTACTTCCCGGAAACACTCAATCAGCAGGAACGCATTATTGGCCTGCCCGTCGACGAATTCATTGTTGTGGTTCCTCTGGTTGTTACCGGAGTGCTGTGCAACATGTCCACGGTGCTGTCTGTTATTGCGGGCCTGCTGTGGTGGCTGGTCAGATATTTGAAAAAAGGGCAGGGTTCTTACTGGATGCTGAATTTTTGCTACTGGCACCTGCCTTTTATTATTTTCAAAGTGACATTCCGCCAGATACCTGACTCCTGTTTCCGGCACTGGAGGGCGTAGGGAATGAAATTAAGAATTAAAGGAGAGCGCGATAAATATCTTCGTACCGCATTTGTTGGCCTTTCTGTTCTGAGTATTTTGTGTGTGGCAGGAACGGTGCTCACCAGCTCGCTGGCCTGGCACTTTGCCACCACGCAAAAAACCATCACCACGCCCATGACCTATAACCATCCCTTTTCCTCAGATGCGAAATCAGCAGACAGCACCGGCATGACGATGTTCGCCACGTCCTTTCTTTACTGGCGTCTGAATGTCAGTCCTGAGTCCATCGACGGCAACCAGAAAATGCTGCTCGGTTATGTGCCCGCCGAAAGGCGGGACGCGCTGAAAAAGGTTCTGGATGTGGAGGCGGAGCGGATCAAAAAAGGAGGCATCACCACCCGCTTTGAACTGCACGACATCCGGATTATTGACCCCGGCACTGTCGACATGAGCCTGACGCTTTACCCGTCAACCACCAACGGAAGTATCACCACCGCCCTGGACAGCCAGGAAAAAACCTACCGGCTGAACATGAGTTATGAGAACGGCATCATCAACCTGCTGGACTTCTCAGAGCTTGTGCCCGTCGCGACCCCACACTAACAAGGACTGCCCATGAAAATCCGCATTTCACCGGCAGCTGCAACTGTGTTACTGGCTACAGGACTCTTTCACGGCGGCCTCCGGGCCGCCACCGGTCCCGCCGCCATACCGTTTGAGAATGACGCCAGTTTCAGCGTCACGCTCAGCAACACCAACCCCAACAAAATCATCATTGACGGGGAACTCGTAACCAGTCTCAGCGGGCCAGCAGGCGCTTATGACCAGAGCACCACACCGGAAGGCGCACTGCTGCTTTCGCCTCTCGGTGGCCAGAATTTTACGGTCTTTCTGCAGACGGCGGGCGGTACTTCCGTCAGCCTGAACGTTCAGCCTAAACCCGGCACCGGCCGCACCCTGCGGTTTACGCCGCTCAGTATGCCGGCGCACAGTAATGAAGAAGCAAAGGCCTGGGAAGAAGGCCAGAGCTATGAAAAAACGCTGGTCACCCTGTCCCGCGCCGTAGTGCGGGGAGAAGTGCCGGACGACTATACCGAACTGCCGGTCAGCAGAATGCCGGCTTACACCCCCGGCATTGCGGTGCGCCTGACGCCGGAACGGCAGTTTATCGGCTCACATCTGCGTGTGGTGCGTTTTCGCATGACGAACCCAGGCTATGTGACCGTGGCCCTGCGGGAGCGCGACTTCTGGCGCAAGGGTGTCCGCGCCGTCATGCTCTCTCAGAACGAGCTGTATGCCGGCGGGGAAGGGTTTGCCTGGGTGGTTTTTTCAGATGACGGAGCGCCACGCCAATGAGCCTCAACATCAATATCACCACCCGCCGTAAACAGCTGGCCATCCTTATCGGGATAATCGTGACCGCTGCTGCCGCCGCCACCGGCATCATGCTCTACGGGGGCGAAAGTAAAGCCCCCCAGAGCGCCGGGGCCGCACCGGCCCCCAATATGACCGGCGTTGTTACCGCCACCTTTAATGAAGAAGTGAACGCCTCAGCACTTGCTCAGCAGCAGGCAAAAACGTCCTCGCTTGAGTCGCAAATGGCCCAGCTGCTTGAAAAGTTCAATCAGCAGAACGCCACCTTTGAGCAGAAACTCGCGCAGCGAGATGCGGAGATTCTGCGGCTTTCACAACAGCCCCCCGTTCCGGCTGGCAGCAACACCCCCACGGGACAGCAGACACCACCTGCTGGCCCGGATGGCACACCACTGCCGGGTCCTGTTGCTGCCGGTCAGACCCGCCCGCCTGTTTACACCGCAACACCGACCACCAGTGGTGCTGTGAACGTAAATCAGGGAGCCGGGTTTTATCCGGGAGGAAGTGGCCAGCGCATGACGGGCGGGCTGACCACCACCACATTCACCTACGACAGCCTGAAAAAGAAGGGACCCAAGCTGCCCTGGATACCCTCCGGGTCATTCACTGATGCCATCCTGATTGAAGGGGCCGATGCGAACGCCAGCGTCACCGGCCAGCAGAATACCCGTCCGGTCACCATCCGCCTGAAGGGTAAGGTGCAGATGCCAAACAACCACGAATACGACCTGGACGGCTGTTTTGTCACAGGGGAAATCTGGGGTGACATCTCCAGTGAGCGTGGCGAAGTCCGCACAAAGAACCTCAGCTGCATGCCCAAACACGGCGCACCCATTGATATGGTTTTCGAAGGCCACGTCAGCTATCAGGGTAAGGGTGGTATCAGGGGCAAACCGGTTATGCGTAACGGCATGATTATTGGTTATGCCGCCGGGGCAGGCTTCCTGTCCGGTATCGGGGAAGGCATTAAATCTGCCTCAACCCCGTCCGTAGGCCTGGGTGCCACGGCTGACGTCGGGGCAGGGGATGTGTTCAAGCAGGGGATGGGCGGGGGAGCCAGCAAGGCCGCTGACAATCTCAGCCAGTACTGGATCAAGCGCGCGGAGCAGTATCATCCCGTTATTGATATTGGTGCCGGGAATGCCGTTACCGTGGTATTCCAGGAGGGCTTCCAGCTTAAAAACATCGATGAGACGGACGAGGAACGGATCAAGGCTGCGGCACAAACCGTGAGCAATGTGGCACAGAATGCTGCTCAGCCTGCACCGGCCACCGCCTCCACGTCATCCCCGACACCGGTCGGCAACATCAGCCCTGATGAAGTGCTGCGTCAGGCCAGCCAGCTGCGCCTGGGTGACACCATTAACTAAATCCGCCTCTCACAATCCTGAACGCCAACCGGAGTGACTCCATGAAAAACCTACTGGGTGCTGCACTGCTGTGCAGCGCACTGACCGGCTGCGCCGGTATGAACTCTGATTTTGACTGCAACAAAACCGCCACTGACCAGTGTCTGACTACGGCGGAAGCCAACAAGCTGGCCGCCAGTGGTAAAAGTCTGGATGACCTGACCGCTGAGAAAAGCGTAAAAAAGCCTGCGGGTGAAACCCTGCCGGCACTGCGTAATACAGCCCCGGTCATCAGTCCTTCCCGGCCTGTCTCTGTCGCACCAACCGGTTACAACGCGCCTTCCACACTCACTCCCCGTCCGATTGCCGGTACGCCTGTCCGATCCTCTCTGACAAGCCGGACGGCGGTTAATACTCCGTCCGTGAAACCGGACACCGGTGCCGGGCGGGTGACCGCGCAGCGTATTCCTGATGCCACGCAGCGCCTGTGGATCGCCCCATGGGTCGACACTGACGACAACTTTCATCAGCCTGCTGTCGTGGAGTTTGTGAAAAACAAATCCCGCTGGGATGAAGGGTTTCGGGTTATTGGGGAGGGCGGGGAATAATGAGTGATTTTCTCGACAGTGTAATGAGCCTGATACGCGGGCGTGATGAGGCTGACGGGGCGGCAAGAGCAAAAGCCAACCTGCAGCAGACGTGGGATTATCCCTCGCTTATCGCGTCCCTGCCGTACCGTTATTACGATGATGTGAACGATCTCTTTATTAATACCGGCACGGCGGGCTTCATTATGGAAGCCGCACCGTTGCCGGGCGCGAATGAACAGATTGTCGCAGCCCTGGATGACATGCTGCGCAAGAAGCTGCCCCGCAAAACACCGGTCACCGTGATAATGGTCGCCAGCAAGTGTGTCGGGGAGCGGATCAAGAACGGCGTCAGTGATGATATGTGGAAAGGCAATATTGCCGAGCATCTGAACAAAATCACGCGCGCCTTCTGGGAGCGTTCTGCGCTGAAAGGCCTGGCTAACAAACGAGAATACCCGCTGTACCTGCGCAATTACCGGGTGTTTATCGTCTACGGCAAGGCCATGAAGCGTCACAGCCAGCAACTGACCGATGAGCTGATTCAGGTCCGCAACACCATCCGCGTCTCACTTGATGCCGCGCGCATTGAAACGGTCAACACCGGCGTGAACGAGTTTTTGTCTGTGATGCGCGAGCTGACCAACTACCGTCACGCGCAGGTCATGCCGGCCAGCCCGGAATATAACGAAGATGAGCTGCTTAACCGTCAGATAGTCGACCAGGGCATTGATGTTAATGTCCGCCCGTCGTATATCCGGCTTGAGCTGCCGGAAGAAGCCGGTCACAACGTCACGACCCGGCGTGAACCCGCGTCTGCCTGTCGTGTCGTCAACATGCAGCTGGCCAAAAACCCCAAACGCTTCGCGCTCTGGCAGGGGGCCGATAATCTGCAGAACCTGCGTTATCCCGATCTGGGTATTCCCTGTCCCTTCATGCTTACCTGGACTATCGAGCTTGAGGAACAGACCAAAAGCCAGGGCGAGGCGATGCGCAAGGATATGGATTTAAGTAAAAAAGCGGCGTCCGCTTACGGCCAGCTGTTCCCCGGCACAAAACGGGCCGCAGAGGAGTGGCGACGGACCCGCGAGCAGCTGCACAGTAATGAAATATCCCTGTGCCGTTTCTACTTTAACCTGACGCTGTTCACCCCCGACAACGATCAGGATGCGCTCTCCTGTGAACTGGCGGCCGTAAACGTCTTTCGTAAAAACGAGCTGGAGATGGTTGCGCCCCAGTATCAGCAGATGCGTAACTGGCTGGCCGGTTTCCCGTTTGTTATTCAGGAGGGCATGTGGGAAGACCTCAAAGCCACGGGGGCGACACTGCGCGCCAAGTCCTGGAATGCGGTCAATCTGATGCCGGTGGTGGGCGAGCGCCAGCTGTCGCATAAGGGCATGCCGCTGCCGACCTACCGCAATCAGGTCGCTTTCTTCGACATGTTCGGTGAAGAAAACGGCAGCACCAACTTCAATATCGCGGTAACAGGCACCTCCGGGGCCGGTAAGTCGTTCCTGACGCAGGGCATACTGCGAGACGTCCTGAACGCCGGCGGGTTTGGCTGGGTGATTGATATGGGCGACAGTTACAAGAACTACTGTCATCAGGCGGGCGGAGTGTATCTCGACGGCGCGAAACTGCGCTTTAACCCGTTTGCGAATGTTAAAAATATCGATGAGTCTGCAGAAGGGATTGTGCGCCTGCTGGCAGTACTGGCCAGCCCGACGGCGGCGCTGGACGCGGTGTTTGAAGCCATTCTGCAAAAAGCGGTCGTACACGCCTGGGAGCAGAAGCAGAACAACGCCCGTATTGATGACGTGCATAACTATCTGACCAGTACAGAAATCAATGAGGCATTTGCGGATAAACCCACCATTATCTCGCGCCTGGCTGAACTGGCGATGCTGCTGGAAACCTACTGCACCTGGGGACCTGACGGCGAATACTTCAACGCGGCCACGCCAACGCTTGACGGGGAAACCCGCTTTGCGGTGCTGGAGCTTTTGAGTCTGGAAGACAAGCCGAAGCTGCTCTCTGCGATCCTGTTTTCGCTCATTCTCGCGATTCAGGAAAAGATGTACCACAGCCCGCGAAACCTTAAAAAGGTCTGCATTATCGATGAGGCATGGCGACTGCTCGGTGGCTCCAACCCGCACGCGGCGCGGTTTATCGAAACCGGCTATCGCACCGTGCGCCGCCATCGCGGGGCGTTCGTCACCATCACCCAGGGTATCAAGGACTTCACCGCCAGTAAGGAAGCCGAAGCGGCCTGGAACAACAGCTCCACCAAAATCACCCTTCTGCAGGATGCGAAAGCCTTCAAACAGTACCTGTCTGACAACCCGGATCAGTTCCTGCCGGTTGAACAGGAGGTGATCCGCTACTTCCAGAAAGCACTCAATACGGGCTTCAGCTCACTGCTGATCACGGCCGGGGAGTTCAGCTCCTTCCACCGTCTGTTTGTCGATCCGGTGACGCGCGCCATGTTCAGCTCGAAGGGCGAGGACTTTACGTTCATGCAGGAAGCCCAGAAAGCCGGGGCCACGGCGGAAGAAGCCGCGTACCTGCTGGCCGAAAAAGAATTTGGTGCAGAGCTTAAGGAGCTTGAGGAATGGGTGAAAGCAGCATGACGACATCAGATGAAACATCCGGTGCCGTGGCAGTGCGCGAAGGTTCGGCTCTGAAGGGAAGTGGCCGGAAATGGGGTATGTGGGCGCTGGGCATAACGGCTGCGCTGGCGGCCAACGTCGCGATAAGTCTTCTCACGGTCCGGCTGGCCACGCCGGTCATCGTGACCTTTGATATGAAGGGCACGGTGGACATGTTTATGCAGCAGTCGGCGCAGCAGAAACTGGAGGAGGCTACCGCGAAGATGCTCACCCGGCGGTTCAACGCGGCGCTGACGCAAAGCCTCAGTGACTGGCAGCACGATCACAACGTGGTCATCCTGGTGTCGCCGGCTGTGGTCAGCACGCAGGGCGATATTACCCCGCAAATCCGCAATGAGATTGCGCAGCGTATGCTGGAGGTGCAATGAAAACACAACTGGCAGCCGTGATTTTACTGGCGGTCACGGCAGCGGCCGGGGCAAAAGACCTCGGAACGTGGGGGGCAGTGTTTGAGCCGGCTGAACAGGATATGCTGGTTTTTATTCAGGAACGGCTGAAGACAATGGAGCAAAGCGGGGAACTGGCCCGGCTGAAAAATGAAGCCATTGAGCGCGTGAAAAAGAACGCGGTACGACCGCCGCCGGTGGCGGGCCTGTCCCCGGCCATAACATACCGCACGTTCAGCTATGACCCGACCTTTACGGTTGCCAGCACCATTACCGACATGAAAGGCAATGTCATTGCCCGGAAAGGCGAACAGGTTAATCCGTTCGACAAGGTGGCGTTTAATCAGACGCTCTATTTCATTGATGGCGATAACCGCGACCAGGTGACCTGGGTCAGACAGCAACTGGCCGGGACAACGAACAGCAAGGTCATCCTTGTCAACGGCAACATTAAAGAAACCAGTGACGCGCTCGATGAGCGGATCTACTTCGACCAGGCCGGGGTGCTCACCACAAAATTCGGTTTTGAGCATACGCCGGTCCGTATAACCCGTGACGATCGGGTGCTGAAGATTGAAGAAATCCCTGTAAAGGGAAAGCAACCCTCTCCCTGAGTACCCCGCTGTAAAACGTCTCTCAAAAATACCGGTAATGACTTATAACGGAGCTGATTATGGCCACCACATTAGGCGACCTGTGCCCTGAGCTTAAACACTGTCGCCCGACGCAAAAAAAACCGCAAAAGCCGCCGCGCAAAGGCACGGCACACATCATCAAGGACATTTATCCGGAAATCGAATCCTGGGATAACGTGTTTGTCACCCAGGTCTGGTTCCGCTGGCTGCGGTCTGTTGATCAGCCGCTGACAGAACCAACTGAACGTGATGAGCGCTTTCCGATGTTCCTCGTTGAAACTATCCGGCAGAGAATGGTGGAGACAGGCGAATGGCGCTGATGTTACCGGCAGCCCTGTCGCTCTGGCTCAATACCGGGTGGCATTATTAGCCGCCCCGGCTGTCAGGCTGTTCGGTGCTCACGTTGTTGCGCTCCGCCTCAGCCTGTCAGCCAGGCCGCCTTCTGATTAACTTCCTTACTGAGGTATCCCTGTGCAAAGAGATCCTGATCGTAAAAGGACACGAATTGCCGATATTTCTTCCATGCGCCTGGATGAACAGGCGAGAGCTGAAATTATTGCCATTCTGGGTGAAAATCCGCTGTATAACCGTTCCGTTATTCTGCGTGGTGCCCTGCTTGTTCTGTTCCGTCTCCCCAAAAAAGAGCGTGAAGCTGCCATTCTGGAAGCCGCCGCCCGTTAAGTCTTCACTTCCGTAATCAGCCCGCCCGCTTTCCCGGTGGTCGCGGCATTCCTTTAAGGTTTACTCCATGTCTCAGCCTGAAAAAATCGGGCCGGTGCCGGTTGTCCGCGATCGCTTCGGCTTCTTCTCACACCCTCTTTATTTCACCCCCGCTGACGATCGCGATTTTGGGCGTCCGGGCGAGTTTGTTGCCTGGCTTGCGGCGAACCATCTTGAGATGGTGCTGACGGCAATGGACACCGAAGACGGATCTGTTGCCGCGCTCCAGTACGCGATGACCGGTGCTTTCACGCAGTGGAAACCTGAAAGCCCGGCAGGTTCCGGGTGGTTTGTCGGATCCCTTCATGAAAATGAAGATGACGGTCCGGTGTGTATCTGGTTGCGGGAGGCACCATGCGGCGAAAAATAAAGCTGCTCTGGTTGTCGTTTGCGACGACGATCCTGTTCTGCGGCCTGTCGCCGTCAGCCGTGGCAGCGGCGAACGCCGGCGATGGCCACTGGGTAAACCCCATCTCTGATGTGTGCTGGAAATGCCTGTTCCCGATGTCACTGGGCAGCATCAAACTGGCCTCCGGGCCGCAGCCGGATACCAGTAACCCGGCATCCCCCATTCAGATTTGCTCTTACGGCGTGCTGTACCGGATAGGTCTGGCAATCGGGTACTGGGAACCCACGGCGATGACGGACGTGACCCGCGAGCCGGGTGTCATGGTCAATATGGGCGGGTTTAAAATCAATCTCGGTCGTACCGGAACGGGGACTGCCGGGCAGAGTGACAGGCCTGCCGCTGGCGCGTTTTACCATGTCCACTGGTACAAATACCCCCTGATTTCCTGGCTGAATATTATGACCAGCATCGGCTGTTTTCAGGGCGGTGATATGGATATTGCCTATCTCTCGGAGGTGGACCCGCTCTGGAATGACTCAACGCTCTCCATGATCCTCAACCCGGAAGCCGCGCTGTTCGGCAATCTGGTCGCGCAGGCGGCCTGTGCGGCAGATGCGGCATCGAGTACGGCGGGTCTGCCGTTGTCGCCGCTGTTCTGGTGCGCCGGCAGTCAGGGGTCGATGTACCCGTTTACGGGCTATACCAGCGGTGAATTTTCACCCCTCGAATCGTCACTTCTGGTCAGCGAACGGATGGCTTTCAAACTGCACCGGGAAGGGCTGGTGATGAATACGGTGGGTGCGGATACTGCCGTCTGTTACGAATACCCGTCGCCCATCGTGCCGAAAGAACGGTGGCGCTATCAGATGGTCAACATGTACCCCGAAACCGGTAACTGTCATCCGTTCGGGGCCAGCACCCAGACCTGGGGCACCCCCCACAACTCGCCCCAGTCAAAGAAAAACTTTGGTTACCTGCTCTGGCGCAAGCGCAACTGCGTGTACTTATGAGGTCACAATGAAAACAATATTTTTTCAGACGCTGATCGTCAGCGGTCTGTTTGCCTGTGCGCCTGTGGTGGCCGCCAGCGAACAGGGCACCGTCTCCGGTCGGGACATGGCGTGGATGAAGGAGCAGCAACAGGCGCGGCAGGCGTTTAAGGACGGCCTGCAGGGGCAGACACTGAATTTACCCCCGGCGCAGCAGGATCTGATCGCCCGCCTGCAGAATGACATGGCCGGTCAGCCAGGCGGCGGGAATGCCGACAGGAAAAGCTTTCCGGCCATTTATTTTGTCAGTCTGGGGCTGCCCCGCGAGGGCCTGTTACCGATGCTCCAGGATGCCACGCGCTACGGCATCCCGGCCACGCTCCGGGGGCTGGTGAATAACGATCTGCGCCAGACGGCCAGTGCGATGTATGAGCTGTCTAAAACGGATAACAAGGTCGGCGTGCAAATCGACCCGACGTTGTTCAGCGAATATCACATCACCACCGTCCCGGCTCTGGTGGTGACATGTCCCGGCCACTTTGATGTTATTCGCGGCAGTCTGCCACTGCAGCAGGCGCTGGAAAAGGTCGCTGAGCAAGGCGACTGCGCCGCCACCGCCCGACAGCTGCTGGAGCGTGCAAAATGAAACGCCTCATGATGATCGCAGCGTTGCTCGTTTCCACGCAGGCATTCGCTGATGCCAACAGTGACGCCTTTAATGCCGGCACCAGTTTCGGCAAAGCAAATGCGTCCCAGGGCACCGGCAGCCTCAAAAACCCCGGCACTGTCACCGGGGCCATTCCGGGTTATACCGCAAACCCGCCGCAAAGTGGCTATTACGGCGGGGTAACGGGCGGGGATGGCGGATTAAGCAATAAGGGACAGGCCGCGCTCGGCTCCAGTGATGCCGGTCAGACCATTATTGATTCAGGTACGAAAAACCCGGTGCCGGTCATTGACCCTGACGCGCCCTTTATCACTATCGGTAAGCAGGCTGAAGCCACCTCGGATGGCGTACTGGCAGGGACCAGCCAGCAATGCACGCAAACGACTGTGTCAAAGTCCACATTCGACTCGTACAAATGTGAACGAGACGTCTGGCTGGAACAGAGTTGTTCCAGAACAGGAACAGCAACCGGTTCGATGGGGCCACCCGTTCAGGTCATTAAAACTGTGGTGATCCCTGATTCTGATTTTGTGAAAAGTGGACGCAAGATTAGCGTGACGATCCCCTCAACACTTAATGTGACGAGCGCTCAACTGAACATATCTACCGCTGCAGGGGTAGACCGATGGGAGGCTAAAGGGACATTCATGAATACCAGCTTCAAACTAAAGAATAGTACCGTCGATATTAACGTTTCCGGACCGCTGCAGGCCGGACAGGTATTTACGTCCACCTCATTTTGTCCGGAGAACTGCAGTGGCATCACCGAATCAATTACAAAGCAGATTATTGAGGACGGCGGGGCGATATTTACGCTCACTCTGACCACGGTAACAACTGAGCAGAGATTTGTGCCTTCCGTCAGCTGGTCTGAAAGCTGTGCAATCAACAAGGCTGATGCCGTTCAAACGGGTTCAACCTGTACAGTGCCTGGCGGAAATAAAACGGTCACCAATGCCGGTGTTGATTACACCGTATCGAGTGACTGCTGGCAGTACACCGACACCTATCTTACCAGAGCGAACTCGAACGGCACCTGTGATTCGCTGATGAAAAACCCCGCGTGTACGGTCAACGGCACGGTCTGTGACAAGAACACGGGCGGTTACTGTGAACATGAAACCATCAGCTATGAGTGCCAGACCGTTCATTCATCGTCAGGCCTGGTGTGCGGTGGTCAGTATTTTTGTAAGTCCGGGGAGTGCAGTGATACGGACGGCGCAGGAGACAGTGGTTTTGATACCGCGGTGGCGAAACTTGCCGGTCTGGCCTCAGCGGCTGAGGATGTGAAAAGCGACACCATCAACGTGAAAGCTTTTACCGGCCAGACCATGAGCTGTCGCAAGGCCGGTGCCGGGTTCTCTAATTGCTGTAAAGATGGCGGGTGGGGGCAGGATACGGGGCTTGCGGCCTGCAACAGTGACGAAATGGCGCTGGGCAAGGCGAAAGCCAAAAAGGTGACCGTCAGTGTCGGTGAGCGCTGCGATCATGAAGTGCTGGGCGTCTGTGTTCAGAAAAGTAAAGTCTACTGCGTATTTGGCGGCAAGCTGGCCCGCATCATTCAGGAGCAGGGCCGCCGCGACCAGCTGCACGTTTCTTTCGGCAGCGGTGACAACCCGAACTGCCGGGGCATCACGGTGCCGGAGCTGCAGAATATCGACTTTGACCGCATCAACTTTGCTGACTTCTATGAAGACCTCATGAATAACCAGAAAATCCCTGACAGCAGCGTGATGGTTAAACAGGTCAAAGACCGCATCGCCGCCCAGGTGAACCAGCAGACGGGAGGAAAATGATGAAACGGCTGATCCCGCTGCTGATGTTCATCGCCAGCTTACCGGCAGTGGCTGAAGAAATTATTTCGCCGGCCCCGCCTTTTACCGGCTGGTCCTGGTACAACGAGCCGAAAAAGAAACCGGAGGCACCGGCACCCAAAGCGCCGGAGCCGCCGCAGCCTGCCGTACCGGACCTGAGCAAAATGTCCGCGCTTGAGCAGGCGAAGGTGCTGAAGGGCTATACGATGGAGGCGCTTAACCGCGCGATCCTGTACCCGACCCGCGAGAACACGGCGACGTTCCTGAAGTGGCAGAAATTCTGGACCGACCGGGGGTCGATGTTCAGCCAGTCCTTTGCGGCCGCGCAGCTGTCGAATCCTGAGCTGGATTACAACCTGGAGTTTCCGCATTACAACTCCACCGCGCCGCTGGTTCAGTCCCGCGATCAGCAGCTGCGTGAGCAGGCCATCGCAAAACTGTCCTCGCAGTACGGGCTGTTTTACTTCTACCGGGGAAGTGACCCGATAGATGCGCAGATGGCCGGTGTGGTGGCCGATTTTGCAAAAACCAACCGTATTTCGCTTATTCCGGTTTCCGTCGATGGCCAGCTCGCTCCGTCTTTGCCGGACAGTCGCCCGGACAGTGGCCAGATAAAAGCGATGAACGTCAGCCACTTTCCGGCCCTGTTCCTTGTTGATCCGCGCAGCCGCCAGTTTCAGCCCCTCGCATGGGGTTTCATGACGCAGGATGACCTGGCAAAACGCTTCCTGAATGTCTCAAACGGCTTCAAACCTAACTTCTGAGGTCCCCATGAAAGAGAAAGCTTATACCGGCACGTTTAACGCGTGCCGTTCAGTCGCCATGTTCAGTTTTACGCGGAGCATGAAACCATGAAATCATCCCTGAGCCGTATCCTGTGGCTGTTCTTCTGGGGCATGGTGGTAAAGAGTCTTCATGATCTGATGACCCTCTCCGTTTCGTTTACCCAGGAAATGCTTATCTGGCTTGTGTATGGCATGTGGGGCCTCGCAGCGCTGCTGATGCTGTCCGATTTTTACCGTCAGCTACGGCATTACCGGCATCACGCTGACAGGGAGGTGCCCCGTGAACCGTAATCTGCTCACCTCGCTGTTTCTGGTTTTCCCGCTGCTGGTCCATGCCGGCGTCCGGGAAGACATTGCAGCCCTTGAGGCGCGTAAAGCGGGTGCAATACCCGTGCCGGCACCGGTGGCCGCCTCGCCTGTCAGTGCGCAAAACCTCATGGCGCTGCCCGACGGCCGGCAGGCTGACATGAAGGATTATGCGGTGGTGCTGTTTATGCAGTCTCACTGCCAGTACAGCGCGAAGTTTGATCCGGTGCTTAAAAGCTGGGCCGATCAGCACGGTGTCCGGGTGTATCCCTACACGCTGGATGGCGGCGGTGACACCGCTTATCCGGTGCCGCTGATACCGCGTAAGACAAGCACGACATCGCCGCTGGCCGATGAGATCATGACGTTCTTCGGTAACGGGCTGCCGATTGCCACCCCAACGGTCTTTATGGTCAATGTCCATACCCTGAAAGCGTACCCGCTGTCACAGGGGGTCATGGATATTCCCGCGCTGGAAAACCGCTACGCCAGTCTGATCCAGGCTGATATGGATCAGGTCGACCCGCAACAGCTGCCGCCGATGCCGGCGAGTACGCAGGTCACTCCTCAGTAAGCAACGGACTAAAAATGAAACATTACATGTATGCACTCTCGCGTTCCGAGCGCGGCTGGCTGGTTTTCAGCATTGCGTTTCTTGTGGCGGCTTTTATCTACGGCTTGCTGGCACAGATTGTGGTCAGTGCAATGCCCCGCCCGGAAATCGCCGTCATCCTGCGTGACTGTCCGGTTCTGCTGCTGCTGTCCGTCAGTACCGGTTTTTTCTTTACCGCCGCCGGGCACTACTGCATCAGGCAGGCCCGGATCCCGGAGAACAGGGGAATTGTCGCTCATGATTAAAGCACTTTTGACCGCCACGGCGGTATTTCTGGCTGGGATTGCGTTCACGCCGGCACGGGCTGATGTGAACAGCGATCTGAACGGCTTCTTTGGCAGTCTGGGTTACAGCGGCAACGTTTCTCAGGCGCAGGCGTGGCAGGGACAGGCGGCTGGCTACTTCACCGGTGGTTCCGTCTATCTGCGAAACCCGGTGAAAAACGTGCAGCTTATCTCAATGCAGCTGCCTTCCCTTAACGCCGGGTGCGGCGGGATAGATGCCTATCTGGGGTCGTTCAGCATGATCAGCGGGGAGGAAATCCAGCGCTTTGTGAAGCAAATCATGAGTAACGCTGCCGGGTACGCGTTTGACCTGGCGCTGCAGACGATGGTGCCGGAGCTGAAGCAGGCAAAGGACTTCCTGCAAAAGCTGGCCAGTGACGTTAACTCCATGAACATGAGTTCATGCCAGGCCGCGCAGGGCATCATCGGCGGGTTATGGCCCGTCACGCAGGTGTCGCAGCAAAAAATCTGTCAGGACATTGCCGGTGAAACCAATATGTTTGCAGACTGGGCGGCTTCCCGTCAGGGCTGCACCGTGGGCGGTAAAGGCGACACGGTGACCAACAAGGCCTCAGATGCACAAAAGGACCAGGTGCTGAAGAACAAAAACCTCATCTGGGATGCGTTAAACCGCAACAGCCTTTTTAACGGCAACCGTCAGCTGAAGGAACTGGTGATGAACACTGTGGGTTCCATCATTTTCAACAGGAACGGGGATGTGACCATTCTGACGCCGCTTGTTGATAACCGCGATCTGGTGAAGGTCCTGATGCGGGGCGGGACGGCGAAGGTGTACGGCTGTGATGAAGAATCGCTCTGCCTCGCCCCGGTGGTGGCCAACATCACCATTTCTGAAAGTAACGGTCTGGTGACGCTTGTGAAGAACCTGATGCTGTCCATGCAGCTGAAGCTCACCGATGACACCGCGCTGACGGAGCAGGAAAAAGGGTTTGTTAACACCACGTCCGTGCCGGTGCTCAAATATCTCACCAACGCGCAAAGCATGGGCATGAGCGCCACCTACCTCATTCAGGTGGCTGACTATATCGCGCAGGACCTGATGATCCAGTACCTGCAGGAGCTGGTAAAGCAGGCGAGTCTGGCGATGGCCGGAAAAAACTGGCCCGAGGAAGCCGCGTCAAAACTGCGTGACAACGTCATGCATGCGCAGGGCCTGCTGGCCGACATGAAGCTGCAGTCGGCGGCTGACCAGAATGCGCTGGACGGTATTGACCGCAACATGCAGTACCTGCAACAGCAGGTTTCCACCATCATCTCCGGCTCTTATCAGAGCAACTATCACTGGGGCGACCAATGATGATTTCCTTACGTTGCGGCCACACTTCCGGGAGGCAGCATGCTTGAAATTTACACAATTTATGGCGGGGGCATGTGGAAATCCGCCCTCGATGCTGTGGTCGGGATTATGGGCAACAGCACCTGGCTTACCCTGATGCGTATTGCCGGCACCTTCGCAGTCGGTGGGGTGCTGATTATGTTTATCAAAACCCGTAACCCGATGGAGTTCGTGAAGTGGCTGGCGGTGTTTATGCTGGTCACCACGGTGCTGGTTGTCCCCAAGCGGTCTGTTCAGATAATTGACATTACTGACCCGGCCGCCGTCTGGAAGACAGATAATGTCCCTGTTGGCCTTGCGGCAATCGCCTCGCTGACCACGTCCATTGGATACCGGATCGCCAGCCTTTACGACATGATGATGGCCCGGCCCGATTCAGTAACCTACACCAGAACGGGCATGCTGTTCGGATCGCAGATCGTGGCGGAAACGCGTGACTTTCGTACCCAGAACCCGGAGCTGGCGCAGATGCTGCCGGACTACGTGGAAAACTGTGTGATTGGTGACATTCTGCTCAATCACAAATACACGGTTAACCAGCTGCTGAACTCAACAGACCCCCTGACGCTCATTACCAGCCAGCCGAGTCCGCTGCGGGGGATCTACAAAACCACCACCTATACCCGCGAATTTCTGACTTGCGTTCAGGCCGCTAACGAAATCAAAACGCTGGCCAATATTGACGCACAGCCCGGCAGCGCCAGCTTTGCCTGGCTGACGCAGAAAGTGTTCGGTAACAAGGTGGGCGGGGCGACGTTACTGGCCAATGCGATGGGTGAGAGTTACGGATTTTTCTACACCGGTGGCCTGACGGCGGCGCAGATCATGAAAAATAACGTCACCAACGGGGCTATCCGGCAGGGTGTGAAAGGCTTTGCAGCACGATCATCAGATACCGCCAACCTGCTTAACCTGGCGACAGAAAGTGCCGCCACAAAACAGCGTCTCAGCTGGGCGGCCGGCAGTGAGCTGGCCACCCGGACCCTGCCGTTTGCGCAGTCCCTGCTGATGCTGATCCTGGTGTGCCTCTTTCCTCTGGTTATCGCGCTGGCGGCTGCCAACCATACCCTTTTTGGCCTCAACACGCTGAAAATCTATGTCTGCGGCTTTCTGTATTTCCAGATGTGGCCGGTCATGTTCGCCATTCTCAATTATGCGGCGACGTTCTGGCTGCAGACAAAGACCGGCGGGACACCGCTTGTGCTGGCGAACAGTGACGTGGTGGCCCTCCAGCATTCCGATGTGGCGAATCTGGCCGGCTACCTTTCCCTGTCCATTCCCCTGCTGGCGTTTTACCTGACGCGCGGTGCCGCCTCTGTCGGCTCGCAGGTGGCGGGCAGCGTACTCAGTTCGGCTGCCTTTGGTTCTGCCGGCGTGGCAGCCTCCACGGCTGACGGTAACTGGTCGTTTAACAATATGTCGATGGACAACGTTTCGCAGAACAAGCTGGACACCAACCTGTCCCAGCGTATGGGACAGCAGACCTGGCAGGCGGATAACGGGTCAACGCGCACCATGACGGCAAGCGGTATGAACGTGATTGACGGGTCGGGGGCGATGTCTAACCTCCCGGTAAATATGCGGCTCAGCCAGCTGGCCAGCAGTGGCTTCCAGGAGCAGGCGAGACTGTCACAGACGCAGGCGCAGACGTCGCTCGATGGCTACAACCACAGCGTCACCAGCGGCTGGTCCCAGCTCTCGCAGCTGTCGCACCAGAAAGGCAGCAGTGACACCCTCACGCAGGGGGCGGAGAACAGCCAGGCAATGAATGCGAGTCGCGGGGCCAGCATGATGATGTCGGCCGCAGAGAGTTACGCGAAGGCGAATAACATCTCGACGCAGGAGGCCTATAACACCCTGATGAGTAAATCGAATGAAGAAAGCGCAAATATAGGTATCAGTGGAAGTATTGATACCAGTAAAAGCCTGTGGGGCAAGGCCGGCGAGCTGGCAACCGGGGCCAGTGTCAATCTTCATGGTGGAGTGGAAGCTAAAGGCGCGATGTCAGCCTCGCACGGTACACAGGAAACAGGGTCCGGTGGCATTGATAACCGTCACGATAAAAACAGCCAGATGGTGAATGATTTCCGCCAGGGCATGGATATGGTGACCAGCGCACGGGTGACCGACAGCGCAAGCCATGCTGAAAATGCCGGCACCAGCGACGTGCAGCAGCTGGCGGCCACGCTCAGTGATGCAAAAAGCCAGTACCATCAGTACACGACCAGCGCAACGAAAAGCGATGAGTTCAGCCGGATGGCCAGCCTGTCCCAGAACGAAAGCGCCAGCCTCGATGCGAACTACACGCAGGAGTTTGTTAACTGGTCGGCCAATAAATACGGTGATAAAGCCCAGGCCATGCTGACCAGCGCGCCGCAGGCCCGCGAAGCCGCAATGGAGTTTGTGAACGAGCGACTGAAACCGGAAATTATGGGGGATTATCAGCAGGGCCGTTCTGACCTGCGGTCTGGTGACAGTCATGAGGCCTTCACGTCCCGCAGTTCTGCTCCGTCTGTAGCAGGAGACTCACCGATAGTACAGAGCGAAAACCGTGGGGTCAGTCATGGTAGCGAAAGCGCGCAAGCGTCCACCTCGCAGGGCCGTAACCTCTCCGGCGGGTATCAGCAAAACGGTGTCCCACAGTCTGGCATCACCCGTACCGTTCAGGGGCAGCCTGATTATCAGGGCCGTCCGGAACCGGCAGTTCAACCTGCCAGGGTAATCGAACAACGCTCCTCCGGGCAGCAGTATGATCCGTCACCGGCGCAGACGCACGGAGAGAGTGGTCATGTTGCAGTGACAGGCCATGCTGCCAGCCAGGCGCAACAGGGTGGCGTGCAGGGGCAGACGCATAATATTACCGGAACGGACAACCTGCCGGGAAATAAACTGAAGGATGAATTTAAGCACAATCAGGAAGCCCTGAAAGCGCAGTCGGAAACAGGATTTAATGCGCAGCAGGAAATGGCGGGCCGGGTAGAAGCAAAGAAAAACTGGAATGAAGAAGAAATTAATAATACTTCAGGCATTATTGAGAAAAACCGATCCACTGTTGAAGCATCCAGTGGTATATTAAAGGGAGAACATGCAGGTGCCCAGAGTCGGTTTGTTAAGGGCTATAAAGAAGAAGGCAAACAGCATTTAATAACCCAGGAACCAGGCGAGCAGGATTTTCAGAGTAAGCTTGACGAACTGAGAAAAAAAGCAGGTTAAAGGAGCAGATATATGGTGATCACGCAAAATGATGTCGGTAACGACATTAAAATGATAACGGACAGTCTGTCTGATAAAAACAGGCCGCTGGTTGCACCCCTTGCAGCTCTGAAAGTTGCGATGCTCTGGCCTGGTCTGTGTCTTATGGGTTACTTAATTTCCCTTATATTGGTATTAGTGACTTATACACCTGTTTTTAATTCTTTTGGAGATCCAGTTAGTTTTGGCAGTGATTATGGTATGGGATTAGCAGCTTTTGCGCTTACAATCGCTTTTGCATTAGCAATCGGCGCGGGAATGTATGGACCGGCTCTGCTTTACCTAACTATTCCGGAAGACATCAGAAGTAAGTCACTTGTTATCAGTAACATGAAGATGCTAGTCAAAAAGTTGGGGGCATTTTTCATCATTTGTAATTTTATGCTTGCAGTGGCTGTTTACTTTTATCGTGACTTAATGGTCGCATCACCATTATTGCTGCTGTTTTCGTTCATCATTATGCAGGGCATCCTGAGTGCAGAGATGACCCGTTACGGTATCGCGCCCTTAATGAAGAAGATGGTATCGCTTGCCAGAAAGATCTAACTCCGTTTGATTCAAATCAATAAAGCCTCGCTAAACCAGCGGGGCTTTATATTTCCCTTAAAGAAAACTTCTCTCCTGCCGATAAGAGTCTAGTTAATGGTCTGTCATTAACCGGGACGCTTTGGCACATACAGGATAACTTCAATGAAATTAAAAAATATTGCCGTTGCTGGCATCGTACTCTCTGTTTTCACCCTTTCCGGCTGCGGCGCAATGTCAACAGCAGTTAAAAAACGTAACCTCGATGTCAAAACGCAAATGAGTCAGACCATCTGGCTTGAGCCGTCATCTGAGAAGACCGTTTATATTCAGGTCCGTAATACCTCAGATAAAGATATGTCCGGGCTGGAAGCATTAATTAACCGTGATTTGACGGCGAAAGGTTATAAAGTCAGTTCCTCCCCGGACACTGCCTATTACTGGGTGCAGGCCAACGTGCTGAAAGCCGATAAAATGGATCTGCGTCAGGCACAGGGCTTCCTGAGCACGGGTTATGAAGGTGCTGCACTGGGTGGCGCACTGGGCGCGGGGATCACCGCCTACAACTCCAGTTCAGCCGGCGCGACACTGGGCGTGGGCCTTGCCACCGGCTTAATCGGCATGGCCGCTGATGCAATGGTCGAAGACGTTAACTACACAATGGTGACCGATCTACAGATTTCTGAGCGCAGCAAAGCCACCGTGACCACCGACAACGTCGCCGTACTAAAACAGGGCACGTCAGGCGCAAAAATCCAGACCAGTTCTGAAGAAGGCAACCGCCAGAAATACCAGACCCGCGTGGTGTCCAACGCGAACAAGGTCAACCTCAAATTCGAAGAAGCTAAACCTGAACTTGAAGCCCAGCTGGCGAAGTCCATCGCCGGTATTATGTGATCCCCCCGGCGATGGCAGCACGCCGTCGCCGGCATTCTCAGCCTTTCCCTTCTTAATGCATAACCCCCTCCGGGGATAAGCCCGGATCCGGTGCGTATGTGCGTAATGTTACTCCCGTGAAATTTCGCTTCCTCGCATGACTGCGCATGGCGCAGCCCTGTCTGCGGCGAGCGCCTGATTATTAACTTCCTCACGCCACCTTTTCAGGCGGCGCGATGACTGCCGGAAAAATGCTTATGCACGCTGCTGACGACCATTTAACTCAGGACAACAAACCCGATACCACCCGATCAGACACCCTCTGGTCGCTGATTTTACTGGAAAGCGATCTGGTGGAAGCCCTGGCGATGTTTCGTATTTTTGGCCCCTCTGTCGACAACCAGAGCCATGCCCTGGCCTCGTGGTGGGCCGGCTACAGATTTACCTGGTGGGGATCAGAGGCTGATTCTTACGTGTCAGCAGCCTGTGCTGATGTGGTGATGTCCATCTGCCGCATGGCTGCTGAACTGGATTACAAAGAGTGGCAGACCGGTGTCAGGCAGGCGGAATTCGAGCTTTCCCTGATACAGGGCGATCTGCCGGAATAACGTGCCGGGACAGCAACCTCCGCACGCCCCTTCTGTTCTGCTCCCGTACTGAATGTGCTGCCTTCCGCAGGTCTGCGGCGGGTGCCTGATTATTAACTTCCTCACGCTACCGGCTCAGGTGGCGCGATGACTGCCGGAAAATTTCCTATGAGCTTTGCAGGCAAGAACCTTACTCAGGGCGGCCAGATGACCGCCTACCGCTGGCGCATGTTTATTCAGGTCAACAACTGGATCGGTTTCTGGGTACTTATCCTGTTCGTTCTGATCGCTTCCTCCCTGTTTCTGTGGCGCACACCGCAGGAGATGCTGGATAACGGGGCACTTTACTGGTTCGCTAACCTGAACCAGAGCTTTATCGACCTCATGCCGGCCGGTGCCGGGCGGTTTTACGATGTGCATTATTACCACGCACCGACGCAGACAAATTATGTCCTCAAAATGACCCTGGTGCAGATTTATGGCGATCCGTACATGAATGCGATGGGGACGCAGGTGCTGGAGCAGCTGCAGTGGGCAGCGCTGGCCAGTGGCATATTTTGCACCGGGGTGTTCGCCGCCATATCCTGGTATATCTCGCGTATCGGTAAGCAGGAGAGCGAAGATCAGTATATCTCCGGGATGCAGCTGACGGATAAACCTGCTGACGTGAACCGGTTGCTGCGCCAGAATGGTGAGCTGTCCGATTTACGCGTCGGGGAGCTGCATATGGTACAGCGCGCCGAGGTGATGAATTATCTCATTCACGGCACCATTGGCGTAGGGAAATCGACGATTATTCGCTGGCTGCTCGATTACATTCGTAAGCGCGGCGACCGGGCCATTATTTACGATTCGGGCTGTACGTTTACCGAAACCCACTACGATCCCCGCACTGACATTATCCTGAACGCCCACGACGATCGCTGCGCCAACTGGCAGATGTGGGGCGAGTGTGTGGATGCCGTCGATTACGACAACATGGCGGCCAGTCTTATCCCGGTTGAAGGGGATTCTGATCCGTTCTGGGTGTCCAGCTCGCGCACCATCTATGCCGACCTTGCCATCCGCATGTCCGCCGACCCCGATCGCAGTATCGAAAAATTCCTGAAAACCCTGCTGTCACTCAGCATGCAGAGTCTGCGCGAATACCTGGCGAACACGCCGGCCGCCAACCTCGTTGAGGAAAAAATCGAGAAAACAGCCATTTCGATCCGTTCCGTTGTCACCAACTACGCCAAAGCGCTGCGTTATCTGCAGGGCCTCGATGACGGTGTCAAACCGCCGTTCACCATCCGGGAATGGATGACCACGGAGAAATACGATAACAGCTGGTTATTTATCTCCACGCAGGCCCGGCACCGTAAGAGCGTCAGGCCGCTGATTTCGCTGTGGGTATCGCTGGCCACCCTGATGCTGCAGAGCATGGGCGAGAACAGCGACCGGCGCGTGTGGTTTATTTTTGACGAACTTCCCAGCCTGCAGCGCATTCCTGAATTCAACGAAACCCTCGCTGAAGGGCGAAAATTTGGCGGCTGCTTTGTCATCGGCGTACAGAACATGGCGCAGCTGGTTCACGCGTATGGCCGTGAGCTGGCGAAAAGTATGTTTGACCTGCTCAACACACGCATGTACGGGCGTTCCCCCAGTGCCGAAATGGCAGAAATTGTGCAGAAAGAGCTGGGTAATCAGCGCAAGCGCGAAATCCGGGAGCAGAACTCCTATGGCCTGGATACGGTGCGTGACGGCATCTCGCTCGGTAAGGACAAAGTGAACAACCCGATAGTCGATTACGAGCAGATTATGCGCCTGCCGAACCTGAATTTTTACGTGCGCCTGCCGGGGGAATATCCGGTGGTCAGACTGGGCCTGAAATATAAGAAACTGGTGAAACGTAACGCCGGCCTTATTGAGCGGAATATCCGGGATGTACTGAGTCCGGAGCTGGAAAAAGTTATCCAGGAGAACGAGCGGGCGGCCACTGCGGCAGGCCTCAACTTCCCGACCGGGGATGAGGTGCTTGAAAACAGCAACGTCGCTACCGATACCGTGCCTGCTGTTGCCCCGAAGCCGGTGCAGGTTAAAGCAGAAAGCAAACCTGCAAGGACCGAAGTGGCAAAAGCTGAGGCAACAGCGTCAGCAAAACCGTTATCCGTAATCCCAGTGTCAGAGACTGCACCTGAGCCTGAAACTGCCCCGGACCAGAGCAATATCAGTGATAACGTCATTGTCCTGAAGCCTCTGAATGTACACAAAAACCCCAACCTTCCTGAAAGAGAAATCACTGCCTCCGCTGTCTCCCGGCAACCTGTTACCACTCATGAGGCCGCTGGCCAGGACGATCTTTCTAGCGTCACGCCAGCCCTCGCGGTTTTACGAAAATTCAGGCAACAGGCCGCCGGCGCAGCCAGTAATGAGGGTGACGAGGACGTTTCCGGGGGCGGGGAGTCGATGAGCCTCGATATGCACGTCAGTGAGCTGGCAGATGGTGGCCTTGAGCTTTCCACCGCCGGTACGCATGAGCCAGGCGACGACCATCCCGCTGATCACCGCGCCAGCAAAAGCCTGGCACAGGACGAAGAAAACATTCTGCTGCACCGCCATCCGGACGATCCGGGTTACAGCGAGTACGACCTTAACTACGACGACGGAGAACGTGACTTATGATGTCAGTCGCACCCGTAGCCTCGGCAGGCACTGCCGCCGGCTATTACAGCCATTCTGATAATTACTATTTCCTCGGCAATCTGCAGAGCCACTGGCTGGGTGAAGGTGCCAGGGAGCTGGGCCTCGACGGGCCGGTCCGGAGTGACGCGCTGACGGCGGTGCTGGAAGGGCGTCTGCCGGACGGCGGACGGCTTGGGAAAGAAATTAACGGTAATCATGTCCACCGGCCGGGGCATGACCTGACGTTTTCCGCCCCGAAAAGCGTGTCCATTCTGGCGCTCATTGGCGGCGATAAACGTATGATTGATGCGCACAACCATGCGGTGCAGGTGGCCGCCGGGTATGTGGAAAAGCTTATCTCTGCACGCCATACCAAAGACGGTGTTACGTCTATTGTACACACCGGCAAGATGGTGGCGGCCGCGTTCACACATGATACCTCACGTAACCTCGACCCGCTGATTCACACCCATCTGCTTGTCGCCAACATGACGGAGTACGAGGGGAAATGGAGAGCACTGGCCACCGACTACATTCACAATGCCGGCTTTATCGAAACTGTCATGAAGATGCAGGTCACGCTCGGCAAAATCTACCGTGCTGACCTGCGTCAGGGGGTTGAGGCTCTCGGTCACGAAGTGAAAGAGGTCGGCAAACACGGTATGTGGGAGATTAAAGCCATTCCGGATGAAGTTGTGGAGGAATACTCCTCGCGCGGACGCGAGGTGCGGGGGGCGGTCGGGGCTGATGCCACCCTGCGAAGCCGGGATGTGGCGGCAAAAGACACCCGTCGTGCGAAAGTTGACCCGTCCCGCATCAGGCTGATGGAGCGCTGGCAGACACAGATGAAGGAGAAAGGCTTCGATCTGAAAGGCTACATGGACAGCGTGACGCCAGCTGAAAGCGACACGGCGCGTCCCCCGGCACAAATCCCGTCGGCGGCAGACGTTCAGACACGGTCACAGCCAGACAGCACACCTGAAAAGGTCCCTGCGCGGGACCGTATACCCGAAGCGGGGAAAGTCACTGAACGTGATATGGCGCGTGAAGAACCGTCCCGCCCCGTCACATCCACCCCGCCGGTGATGCAGGCCGGAACACACGCCGTGTCACCTGTTGCACAGGGGGCTAAAGCCGGGCCTGAAAAGCCGCACATCAGGGCGGAGGTATCCGACGCCGTGCGGCAGGCCATTTCTCATTTAAGTAACGACAAAACCCGTTTTACCTGGGGTGAGCTGATGCTGACGACCACCGAATTCAGCGACCAGCTGCCGGACGTGGCCGAGGTCAAAATGGCCATCGATGCCTCCCTGAAGGACGGCATGATCGTCCCGCTCGACAGTGAAAAGGGCGTGTTCACCTCGCGCATTCATCTCCTTGATGAGCTGTCCATCCAGGCACTGAGCCAGGAGCGGCTGAAAGACGGGAAGGTGGTGAGCTTTGCCAGGCCGGAACAATATGCGCCGCGTGCGCTTGAGGTCGTGGAGAAATCGCCTCTGGTGCTGATGAATGCCCCGACCGGCGTGGCCGGGATCCGGGAGCTGACCGCACAGCTGACAGATATTTCCACCGCCCACGGGCGTGAGGTGACGGTTCTGGCCAGTTCGGCGGAGCGGGCCTCATCTCTCGCAAAGTCCGATACGCTGCGCGATCGCCTTATCAGTCGTTCTCATGTACTGAGCGGCGAATTCAGCCTGAAGCCGCAGGGCACGCTTATTATTGAAGGTGCCGAGCGTCTGGGCCTGAAAGAAACGCTGGTTCTGCTGGGGGAGGCGCGTGAAAAAGATGCACAGCTCGTTTTCCTCGACAGCGCAGGGCGGCAGGCAAACGGAAATGCCATGTCGGTACTGGAATCCGCCGGCGTGACGCGTAGCCGACGAACAGAACCTGCGCCGGGCCTTGAGACGGAAGTGGTCAGCATTGCCGACAAACGTGACCGTTATGCTGCGCTGGCCAGCCGGTTTGCTGAACTCAGCGCCGGCAGTGAGCCGGTCACGGCCGTCGTGCTGGGACAGCGGGAGCAGAAGCACCTGACGGGGCTTATCCGGGATGCACTGCAGAATGCCGGACAGCTTGAGCGTGACGGTGTCACGGTGGAAGCGCGGACGCCGGTCTGGGTGGATAATAAAACACGGCGTATGCCCGGCACGTACCGCGCCGGCCAGGTGCTTGAAGACCGCAGTGACGCGAAGACCACGCGGCATTACGTTATTGACCGTATCCACGAAGACACCCGCGTGCTGTCGCTCATTGACAGCGACGGCGTACTGTCACGTATGAAAACGTCTGAACTGACCGCTGACTGGCGGCTGTATGAGAGTGAGAACATCAGTATCAGCACCGGCGAGCAGCTGATCGCCGTCGCCGGTGACAAAGACGCGGGTCTGAAAGCGAAAGACCGGCTGCAGGTCACGGGGTTCAGCGCCGGTGGTATTCAGGTTGAACGGGATGGCCTGAGCCTGACACTGCCGGCAGATCGGCCTCTTTATGTGAAACATGCTTATGTGGCCGCGCCGGGCGGGCGGGATAACGACACCGGGGTGGTACTGGCCGCGCTCAATTCACGGGATATTTCTGCCCGCACCATGAATTCGCTGGCGCAGTCCGGCACACGGGCCGAAGTGTTTACGGCTGAAACGCAGGACAGGGCGGAAACCCGCCTGCAGCGTATGAATACCAGCAGTTCTCCGGTGCAGCTCGTTCGCCAGCTCAGCGGGAAGGACGACGTCAGTGGCGCGATCAGTGCCCTGCATGACGGGGTGAAAAGTGAGGCAGGGCTGGCGGTCTGGCGCGCCATCAATGACCAGCGTGGGGTGACGTTCAGCGAACTGACGCTGCTTGCGAAGGCGGCAGAGTATCATCCGGACATCGGTGCAGTGGGGGAGCATATCAGCACGATGGTCCGGCAGGGCGATCTGCTGCCGGTGTCGGTCCGGGGAGAGCCTGCCCTGGTCGCCCGTGCCACCTGGGAGATGGAAAAAGCCATTATCCGGGTGATCGATGCGGGTAAAAACACCCAGGAGCCGCTGCTGGAACAGGTTGATCCGCGTCTGCTGGACGGTCTGACGGCCGGTCAGAAAGCCGCAGCCCGAATGGTGCTGGGCACCACCGATCAGTTTATCGGTATTCAGGGTTATGCGGGGGTCGGCAAGACCACCCAGGTGAAAGCGGTGAAAGCCGCCATTGACAGCCTGCCCGCTGACGGGCGGCCGGTACTGAGCGGACTTGCGCCCACGCATCAGGCTGTAAAAGAGCTGAAGGACACGGGAATGCCGGCGCAGACGGTGAAGTCTTTTCTGGTAGAGCATGACCAGCAGGTTAACGCCGGCCAGAAACCTGACTACCGCGAACGCGTCTTTCTTATCGATGAATCCTCCATGATCGGCAACCAGGATACCGCTGCCGCGTACCTTGCGATTCAGGCCGGCGGCGGGCGCGCTGTCTCGATGGGGGATATTGCCCAGTTTGAGGCAGTGGACGCCGGCGCGCCCTTTAAACTGGTGCAGGAGCGCAGCCCGATGGATGTGGCCATTATGAAGGAGATCGTCCGTCAGAAAGATGTCCAGCTGAAAGGGGCGGTACACGACATCATTGATAACCGTATAGATGCTGCACTCAGGCGTATTGAGGCGCAGCCGGCCGGTAAAATCCCGCGTATGGCCGGGGCCACGCTTCCCGATTCCGGTATTGTCACCACAGAGGATGCCGTGGGCGATATTGTCCGCGACTGGACAGAGCGCACCCCGCAGGCCCGGCAGAATACGTTAATCATCACCCAACTTAACGCCGACCGGCAGGCCGTGAATGCCGGCATCCATGCGGTGTTAGCAGAGCGCGGGGAACTGGGAGAGAAAAGCATCACCGTCCCGGTGCTGGAAAAGATTTCCCACACCCGTCATGAGTTTAATAAAACAGCTGCGTGGCAGGCCGGCATGGTGGTGAAACGGGGCGACCGGTATCAGGATGTGGTTGCCGTGGACAAAAACGGCTCACTGGTCACGGTCAGGGATGAGGACGGCAGACTCGGTATGGTGTCCCCCCGCGAGCTTATTACCGGCGACGTGGAGCTGTTTACCCGCAGCACGATGACGGTAAACGCCGGCGATGAGCTTCGCTTTACCGCCACCGACCGGGAACGTGGCCAGACCGGTAATCAGCGGTTTACCGTACAGTCCGTGAACGATAACGGTGACATTGTCATGAAGGGCGCGGCCGGAACGAAGGTCATCAATCCCGCGCAGGTGCGTGCAGAGCAGCATATCGATTATGCCTGGGCGGTGACGGGCTACGGCGCACAGGGGGCAAGCAGCGAGTACGTGATCGCGCTGGAAGGCACGGAGGGCGGGCGTAAGTACCTCGCATCACAGCGGGCTTTCTACATTTCTGCCTCCCGTGCAAAAGAGCATGTGCAGATCTACACCGACGAAAGGAGCAAATGGGTGGCCGCCATGAAACAACCCGAAAAGGAGGTGAAAACCGCGCATGATGCCCTGCAGCCTGAGACACAGCGCCAGCAGGCTAAAGCCATCTGGGCGATGGGGCAGCCGGTCACAAAAACCGCCATCGGACGGGCCTGGGCACGCCATCAGTCAATGGCTGAACACAGCCTGACGGCCAGAATCATCCCGGCCACCCGGCGTTTTCCGGAGCCGGCGCTGGCATTACCGCTTTATGACAACAATGGCAAAGGGGCCGGACTGGCCCTGATCTCTCTGGTTGCCAGCCCTGAAGGGCGGATGACCCAGGGTGATATACGCATGGTGGCCACGGAAGGTGCCAGCGCGGCCGTACTCCAGCGCAGTCAGACCGGTAACACCCATGTTGTCAGGCATCTCAGCGACGCCCTGATGGCCGTGCGTGAGCATCCGAAAGACGGGGTGGTGTGGCAGACCGGTGAGGAAAAACCCTCTGCGCACCTGATGAAAGTCAGCCGGGGGGTACATCAGGAGGAGGATGCAGCCCGCATCAGAGCGGTGTCAGGCCTCTCAACGGACATCACGCTGCCCGTCACACGGGACAATCCGCAGCGTGAGGCGGATCAGCTGTCTGTGCTTCGGGCCGCAGAGGCGCTGCGCAGGGCGGCGGAACAGGAAAGAGCCGGCGCGGTTGTGGACCCAGAGAAGCTGCAGCATGCCGTTTATAAACCAGAGTCTGTCACGCTGCCCGCCGAAGAAAGCATTATCCTGCCGGCAGACCTGCCGCAGGCGGACACAAATCCGCTGTTCACGCCGGACAGCAGCACGCTGCGCAAACTCGCACATGACCTGACCGGCGGCACGGAGGCGCGGATCCCTGCCGGGATGACGCGCGGCGAGAACGGCACGGCACCGGAACGGGCAGCTGCTGAACGTGCCAGTGCCTCGAAGGTGGTGAATGACCTGGCGGCCGCCGAACGGGATATGGTACGCCAGCCTGTCGAAGGTGAACGGGGCCGTGCTATCGAGCATGAAGAATACGCCCATACCCGCACGATCCAGAAAGAACGTTAACAGGAGAATATCCACATGGTTTTAAGGCACAAAGTTCTGTCCTTACTAGTTACAACATGCATTTTATTTTCGGAAAACACGCTGTCTGCGACCCCGCCGGCTCCGTTCACAGCAGAACAGGAAGCCCGGATAGGACAGATCGCAGGCGAGTACCTGCTGGCTCACCCGGAAATACTGGTGCAGGTCAGCCAGAAGCTTCAGCAGCAACAGCATGCCCGCGCGCAGCTGCGCTTCGCCATCAAGGTTATGGAACACCAGGGCGAACTGCTTAACGATCCGGATACACCTTCAACGGGGCCTGACGACGCAGCTGTTGCGGTCGTTGAGTTCTTTGATTACCAGTGCATCATCTGCACGCAGCAGGCACCGGTGATAGAGCAGATTATGGGGGCCAGCCCGGATGTGCGTTTTATATTTAAGGAATGGCCCATCTTTGCTCAGAAATGGCCGGCATCAGAAAATGCTGCGTTGCAGGGGATCAGCATATGGAAAGAGCACGGCAGCAAAGCCTACATGGTCTATCACAACGGGCTGTACCGCACCGGTCACAATGAAGGGAAGCTGACGGCTGCGGATATTACTGCCGTTACAGCGTCTGCGGGGGTGAAGGTGCAATCCGCAGGTGATCATCATGATGTTCTGGTCAGGACAGATGCGCTGGCTCAGGCACTGGACCTGACCGGAACGCCCGGCATCATCGTCATGCCGGTAAAAAATGCGACGCCTGACCGCATTACGGTATTCCCCGGCATGGCAACAGCGGCGCAGCTGCAGGCTGCAATTGCAAAAGCCAGACAATAGCGTTCATTCTTGACACTATATGGACAGATTCACAAAACAAGATGTTGGCTATGAGTGAAAAGCGGAATTTAGTTGATGGCGCGCAACTTACCTTTACAGGCACATTGAAAAATTACGATACCAGGCGTATCAAAAGAATTGGCACTTTTGCCATTCAGTTAGGAATTGGAAGCATGGCGGACAGAAGACCACTCAATCCTGGCGTAGTCGTTCCTAAACCAGGCGGAGGCACACAGCCCCGCGATCGTAACAATGATGGAAGAGTTCGAGAGAAACGCTCGGATGCGGGTAAACCGCGCAAATAATGACCAGCCGCCTTCGGGCGGCTTTTTTAATAATGACCTCATTATCAGCTGCATTTACAGCTGATCCAGATTTAATTTGTCACGCGCCCTGCGCAGACGCTCCTCTCCCCGCCGGTCATATTTCTGGGTTGTGGTTACGCTGGCATGACCCATCGCGTCCTTGACCGTGATCAGATCCTCCCCATTTTCCAGCATGGCAGTGGCAAAAGTCCTTCTCAGGTCATGCGGCGCGCACTTATCAATGCCTGCCTGATGCTGACGCACCTGAAGGATATGATATACCGCCTGGTCAGTCAGGCGATCGCTCGTCACATCGTCATGCCGCCGTATCCGGGTGAAAAGCGCACCGGGTGATTCGCCACGTACCTGGTCTGTCCAGAGATAGAGTCGCTGCCAGGCCCCTTCCGGTACATAAGCCAGCCGTTCCTTATTACCTTTCCCGAGTACCCTCATGGCACGCTCCGCAGGCAGCAGATCCTCATAGCTCAGGGCTACGGCTTCCGAGCGGCGCAGACCGCAACCGAGAATGATGCCCAGCAGGGCGGCGTCACGCAGACCTGCGCTGCCCCTGTCACTGGCGCAGACA
Source organism: Enterobacter kobei (assembly GCF_018323985.1). GTDB lineage: Bacteria > Pseudomonadota > Gammaproteobacteria > Enterobacterales > Enterobacteriaceae > Enterobacter_D > Enterobacter_D kobei_A. The sequence continues at coordinate 95,609 of NZ_AP024591.1, forward strand.
TCAAAAAGCGCCCGGATCTCCTCCCGTCTCAGGGCCCGGCCACGCGGCAGTACACTCCCGCGAACCTGACGAACAGCGAGAATATGCTGGTAACTTTCCACATCCATCAGCCTGAGCATCCAGGCTTCCCGTGCAACCCCCTTTAATGCCGAAAGGTACGTGTTAACTGTGGCCACGGCCCGGCCAGCGTCACGCAGCAGTTCCAGCAGACCGATGATATGGTGCCGGCGCAGCGATCCCCAGCTGCAGTCCGTCAGTGAGCTGGCACCGAGCATACGGGCCACAATATCCAGGAAGGAAGCCATGGTCTGCCGGCTGCGCAGCGAATTAAGCGACAAAAGGTACGCCTGAGCCGGATTCACTGGAGTGACGTTGTCACTGGTGATCAGCCCGGTACGGCTTTCACCGGAAAATGAATGTCCCGACACCAGGGGTATCAGACTGTGGCCGTCATCTTGCTGCATGTATGCCTTTTCCGTCGTAAAGAGTCCCTGACGCGCTGTGTGAAAAACTCGTCCAGATGATGCCGACAAGCGTACAACGTAAGCTTTACTTTTTCAAAGGTACATTTTAATAAGTAGGGTAATAGAGATATAGGTTAGTAATAGTGACCTGCTGACCTGCTCCCCGTTGATTAATACACCGCGATGTTAGTAATGTCTTCATAAGCCACATGAGGACATCCCCATGAAGAAGCGTTTTTCCGAAGAACAGATCATCAGTATTCTCCGAGAGGCCGAAGCCGGGGTTTCTGCCCGTGAGCTCTGCCGCAAGCACGCCATTTCCGACGCCACCTTTTACACCTGGCGTAAGAAGTATGGCGGTATGGAGGTGCCCGAGGTTAAGCGCCTGAAGTCGCTTGAGGAAGAGAACGCCCGCCTCAAGAAGCTGCTCGCTGAAGCCATGCTGGATAAGGAGGCGCTTCAGGTGGCTCTGGGGCGAAAGTACTGACGACAGACCAGAAGCGGGAAGCTGTGGTGTTGATGTGTGATGCGACCGGTCTGTCGCAACGTCGTGCCTGCAGGCTTACAGGTTTGTCCCTGTCGACCTGCCGCTATGAGGCTCAGCGACCGGCTGCTGATGCGCATTTATCAGGGCGTATCACTGAGCTGGCACTGGAGCGCAGGCGTTTTGGCTACCGACGCATCTGGCAGTTACTGCGCCGTGAAGGCCTTCATGTTAATCACAAGCGCGTGTACCGCCTTTACCACCTTAACGGGCTGGGCGTAAAACGCAGACGACGTCGTAAAGGGCTGGCAACAGAACGTCTGCCGCTGCTCCGCCCGGAGGCGCCCAACCTGACCTGGTCGATGGATTTTGTCATGGACGCGCTGGCCACCGGTCGCAGGATCAAGTGCCTGACCTGCGTGGACGACTTCACGAAGGAGTGTCTGACGATTACCGCCGCATTCGGGATTTCAGGCGTTCAGGTCACGCGAATTCTGGACAGCATTGCACTGTTTCGCGGCTATCCGGCGACGATAAGAACGGACCAGGGGCCGGAGTTTACCTGCAGAGCACTTGACCAGTGGGCTTATGAGCATGGGGTGGAGCTGCGGCTTATCCAGCCGGGCAAGCCAACACAGAACGGATTTATTGAAAGTTTTAACGGACGATTCAGGGATGAGTGCCTCAATGAGCACTGGTTCAGCGATATAGTTCACGCCAGGAAAACGATTAATGACTGGCGGCAGGATTATAACGAGTGTCGTCCACATTCATCGCCGAACTACCAGACTCCGGCTGAATTTGCAGCGGACTGGCGAAACGGGAAATACGAAGAAAAACCAACCGACATTACTAACTGAAGGTTGTATCTAATCCTGGGGGCAGGTCACCGGTACTGAAGGAAAATGGCATTGCGTTAAGGGATTACTTATATAAAAGGATGTTACGGAATAATCCTGATTTACAGGAAGACTTTAATATGGGCAGTGGCGCGTTACTCTGGCTCCGGTCATTGAGCTGATTTGCCACAAACATGTGAGCCTGAATATTAAGGCCGCGAACTACAGTATTGTCGGTGACAATTTACTCCATTCCATTAGCAAAGTGCTTTCCGTCCCGATGAATAACTCACTCATCGGTGCCTATTTGTCGCGTACCAGCATCTGGACAACATATTTATCGGATCCGAGAAAAGGCTTTATGATGAGCGCCGTACCACGCCCGGCCGCTGGCTGGGCTGACGCGCTTTTAACGTCAGCAAAAAAATAAAAGAAAGCGAGGAGTTCACGTCTTTTTATCTGACGGTCGAAGACGGACAGGCCCTGCCTGATTACCGATCGGAACAGTACGTGGCGCTCCGTGTCTTTGTCCCTGAACTGGGCTATAGCTTATCCGGCATGCCCGGGGCCGGTTACCTGTATATTTCCGTGAAACGCGAAGATACGCATGCGGAAGGACAGGATCCTAGTTATAGTTATGTCTCATCAACCCTCCATAATGTCGTCAGTGAAGGCGACACGGTAGACCTGAGCGCGCCGGCGGGTCACTTCTTTTTATTGAACCCCAAATAGTTAAAAAAAAACAGATACGTAAGTGCGAGCATTACTATAAATGGATGATACTGACATCAGACCATTTTCCTGCCAGATATTCTGCAACAAGTCTTCTGTAGCAGTGATGAGGCTTATGTTCACTGCATAGTAAACATGCATCAGAAAATTGCTTTTTGATGAGATGTTCAATCTGTCTTTGTGTTATCAAATTGATAAAATCAGCCGCATAGGTGTCGCAGCATCCATTGTTTAATTTATACTGCTCAAACATTTCCCGTGTCGGGGCAAGATCAGGCTAGTGTTCATAATCCATTCCACACAATGTACGGGCGAAGTATTTCAGATCGTCCCGTTTTGCGAAACCAGCCAGCTGAGAGCGATTAGTGAGGCGAACATCCATAATACGTTTCGCTCCTGAGTTTTTTAGTCGGGTAAAAAAGTGTTCCGCAGAAGATTGTGTGAAGCCAATGGTGAATATTCTCATCAGATTATCTTTTACCTGTTCACAACAGTGTTAATAAGCGCCGTATGAAAATCATGATCCCGGCACACTATTTTGTTATCCATTACTGACAAATTTCTCGTTAGTCCAAGTATCACAATAAATATAATATACCTGCGGGAGATTACTGATACAGAACACGCCGGGAATGTGCCGCCATTGACGCAATGACGACACAGCCCTTTTTAACCGTTCCGTGAGAGTTCCCTGGCAATATACTGTGCGGTACGGCTTTCTTTGACCTGCGATACCTGTTCGGGAGTTCCTGCGGCAACCAGGCGTCCTCCCTCATGTCCCGCTCCAGGACCGATGTCGATAACCTGGTCTGCCTGAGTAACCGCCCGCATATCGTGTTCAATCATTATCACCGTATTTTCTGCATCAACAAGCCGCTGCAGCTGCACAAGGAGGCGGTCGGCGTCTGAAGCATGCAGGCCGGTTGTCGGTTCATCTAGGATATACAACGTGTGGCCACGTTGGCTACGTTGTAGTTCGGTTGCCAGCTTGATCCTTTGCGCCTCCCCTCCGGATAACTCGGTTGCTGGTTGTCCCAGACGCAGGTAGCCCAGACCAATTTCACTCAGCAGACGGAGGGGACGAGCCACTGGTTCTTCATTCGCAAAGAACTGACTGGCTTCATCCACCGTCATATGCAGGACCTCCGCGATATTTTTGTCCTGCCAGCAGATCCTGAGAGTATCCCGGTTATACCGCGCGCCATGGCAGGTCGGGCACGGTGCATACACGCTCGGCATAAACAACAGCTCCACGCTGACGAATCCTTCACCTTCACAGGTTGCACAGCGGCCTTTTGCCACATTGAAAGAGAATTGACCCGCATCGTAATGATGGAGTTTGGCGTCAGTCGTTCCGGCAAAGAGCTTACGAACAGGATCAAACAACCCGGTATATGTCGCCAGGTTTGAACGGGGGGTCCTGCCTATCGGTTTCTGGTCAACCTGAACCAGACGCTTTACCAGTCCGGTATCACCGGTCAGGGTACCGTACGTTTTCTCCGTTACGGATGGCCCCTCAGCGTCGCTGGCTTCGGAAAGCACGTCTTCTGGCTCACCGCCAAGTGAAGAAAGCACCAGTTCCGGTAAGGCCTGGGCAATCAGACTGGATTTACCGGAGCCAGAGACTCCCGTCACGGCTGTCAGCACACCCAGAGGAATATCAACATCGATCCACTTAAGATTGTGGCGATGGATCCCCTGCAGTTTCAGCCACCCGGATGGGATACGGGCAAAAGATTGTGGTGGCCGGACTTCATCAAATAAATAACGCGCGGTACGAGATTGGGTGACGGCTTTCAGATCTTCAGGAATTCCACTGTAGAGAACATGTCCTCCCTGTTCACCAGCCGACGGTCCCACATCAACAAGCCATTGCGCCCGTCGCATCAGGTTAAGATCATGTTCAACGACAAACACCGAGTTGCCGGCATCACGAAGGTTCTCAAGCGCATCGTAAAGCGCTTTACTGTCTGAGGGGTGCAGACCCGCAGACGGTTCATCAAGAACATAGACCACACCAAACAGCATCGAACTGAGTTGCGTGGCAAGACGCAGTCGCTGAAGCTCTCCGGCAGATAGAGTTGGGGTTGCTCTGTCCAGCGTAAGATAACCCAGCCCCAGCTTCTGCAACTGATACAACCGGGCCATGACACCACCGGTCAGCCGTTGTGCCGCCAGTCGTTTCTCTTCCGATAACGCCGATGTCCGGCGGACATCGGGTGTCACGGAATGGACCGCTTTTCCGGATGCAGCACGCTCTGTCCGATCCCGACGGGTGATATCCCTGTCGGCATCTGCGCCGGCGTGGTTGGCACTGAAATCCCCCCGGGAGATTGGAAGGAGCAATTCCGCCAGCTGGTCTAAGGGCATCTGCATAAATTCACCAATGTCCACACCGGCAAAGGTGACGGACAATGATTCTGACTTCAGTCTTTTCCCGTGACAGACCGGACACAGCTTGCCTTCCATAAAACGGGAGACTCGTTTTCTCATCAACGCGCTTTGCGTGCTGGCGAAGGTATGTAGCACATAACGACGTGCCCCGGTGAAGGTCCCCATATAACCCGGCGTCATTTTTTTCCTGACGGCTTCGCGCGTATCTTCCGGACTCAGTCCCGGGAAAACCGGTACCGTGGGGGTGTCTTCGGTAAAAAGGATCCACTGACGGTCTTCCGCTGGCAGATTTTTCCAGGGAGTGTCGATGTCATACCCCAGCGTCACCAGAATATCCCGCAGATTCTGTCCGTGCCAGGCCGGGGGCCAGGAAGCAATAGCCCTTTCACGGATACTAAGTGAGGGATCGGGCACCATCAGTGTTTCAGTTACCTCATAGATATGGCCCAGACCATGGCAAGAAGGGCATGCCCCCTGCGGCGTGTTGGGAGAAAAATCCTCGGCATACAGCATCGGTTGTCCGGCAGGATAAGCGCCCGCCCGTGAGTACATCATTCGCACCAGACTGGATAAGGTGGTCACGCTGCCGACAGAGGAGCGCGCGTTACTGGCACCGCGTTGTTGCTGAAGCGCAACGGCTGGCGGCAGTCCGTCAATGGCATCCACATCCGGAACCCCGACCTGATCAATGAGGCGACGAGCGTAAGGGGCAACCGATTCAAAGTAGCGCCGTTGCGCCTCAGCATAAATGGTGCCAAAGGCCAGTGAAGACTTACCCGAGCCTGACACACCCGAAAAAACAACCAATGCGTTGCGCGGAATGGAAACATCCACGTCTTTAAGGTTGTTCTCGCGAGCACCGCGAATCACAACTGAATTGCTGTCGTCAGTCAGGATGGGATGATAACCGAAAAGTTTCTTTGCCATAGAATTTCCTGTGTTAGGTGTGTCCGCTCTTAATAAGGCCACCTCTTGTGACGGTATCTGGTGTGCCGGACCGCTCGATCAGAAAGCCCGTCGAAAAAAGCGTTTGTGTGACCGGAAACAGATTGCTGAAGCTGGGCCCGGTGGTACCATGTGGGACACCGCTGAAGTTTCAGCGGTACCCTGCGGATCCGCCTTCTGTATGAGAACTGGCTGGCGGCGTACCCGGGACCGGAGATTTGGCTCCCGTGATAATGCGGGCTCCCCGGTACGCGACGCTGTGGTTCCAGACCCAGCTGATGGAGACACTCAGGCGGTTTCGGGTACCAATTAAAAAATACAGATGAATAATCTTCCCGAACCACCACGCCAGTGCTCCCCGGAGTTTGAACCGTCCCATATCGACCACTGCCAGCCCGCGACCGATGGTGGCCAAGTTACCCTGATGCCGGTATCGGAAAGGTTTGATGGCAGCGTTGTCATTGTTTAAACGGGATCTAATCAGTTTCGCCACGTACTGACCTTCCTGTTTGGCGGCCGGCGCAATGCCGGGGATCACCTTACCGTCCTGACCGGTCACAGCGGCTGTATCACCAATCACAAAGATGTCCGGGTGTCGGGGGAGCGCGAGGTCAGCGCCCACAATAACCCGGCCGGCCCGATCTGGACTGACCCCGCCCCGGGAGACGATCCTGCCCTATAGTTTGAGTATAGGAGGAGCGTATGGGCACACCACGATTTACACCTGAATTTAAGGAAGAAGCCGTCCGTCAGATAACGGAACGCGGTTATTCCGTCGCCGAAGTATCTGACTGTCTGGGCGTCTCTGCACACAGCCTCTACAAGTGGCTACGGGCTATCAAACCTGATAACAGCGAGCAGCATGCCCGGGATTTACTGGAAGCTAAAAGCGAGATCCTGAAACTCCGGGCGCAGCTAAAACGCACCGAAGAAGAACGGGATATCCTGAAAAAGGCCGCGCGGTACTTTGCAAGGGAGCCCGACTGAAGTACCGCTTTATCAATGAACACCGAATTGTATGGGGTGTGATGACGATGTGTCGGGTACTGAATGTCGCCCGGGCCGGGTTCTATGCGTGGCTGCATAACCCTGTCTCGGCGCGTGATAAAGATAAGCAGCGCCTGCTGATGCTTATCCGCGACTCATATTCCCTGAGCGGAGGCGTATACGGTTACCGGCGGGTTCATGACGATCTGAACGAAATCGGGGAAACCTGTGGTAAAAACCGGGTGGGTCGGATCATGCAACTGAACCGGATTAAAGCTGTGCGCGGCTATAAAGCGCCACGTCGTATCGCTGGCAGGCCTTCAGTCGTTGCTCCTAATCGCGTGCAGCGGCAGTTCACCGTTGTCCGGGCCAACCCGGTCTGGGTCAAGATGTTTAAGCCTGGCAGTCATGGGTTGATGTTCAAGCGAAGCAGCGTTGAGGAGCCCAGCCTATGAAAAAGACTAAACGTGGGTGAGCCAACCGGTTAAGCCCTGAGCAATCGGCACAAGGCTTTCTGTAAGGGCTGTCCACGCCTTCAGGGTTTGAGGACCACTTTCGTCCAGCCGGGGGTACGGCTGTCGAAATTTTTATAGCCCTCAGGCGCTTCGTCCAGGCTCAGACGATGCGAAATAATCTGGCCAGGGCTGGCTTTGCCGTGGTGAATCAGTCGTGCAAGCTGTCGGTTGTAGGCCTTCACGTTTGCCTGTCCGGTGCGGATTGACTGGCCCTTGAACCAGAAACTGCCAAAATCGAAAGGCATCTTGCCTTCTTTAGCCAGATCGGTTGCAGCAGAAGGATCCTGCGGGACAAATACGCCAACCACGCCGATTCCGCCCGTGGCTTTAGTTGACGCGACAAGGCTGTTCATGGTTGCACTGTTATCTTCATGACCATGCTTATTACAGCACTGGTATCCCACGCATTCACACCCGCAGTCGGTGCCCCTGCCGTCGGTCAGATCCAGTATTTTCTGTACGGCCTCATCTCCGGCAGCATGAACGGGTGTTGCACCAAGTTGCTCGGCGAGGGCAAGACGGTCACTGTGGGTATCCACAACAAACACCTGCGATGCGCCTTTTATCAGCGCTGAGTGAGCCGCCATCAACCCAACCGGACCCGCCCCATAAATAGCGACGCTTTCGCCCGCTCGCAATCCCGCCAGTTCGGTCGCGTGCCAGCCTGTCGGAAAGATGTCCGAGAGCATCACATAATCTTCCTCTTTTTCTGAGGCATCCTCCGGCAGCACCAGACAATTGAAATCGGCAAAGGGGACCCGCAGCAGTTCTGCCTGCCCGCCGTCCCAGGGGCCCATTTCAGCAAAACCATAGGCGGCGCCAACGCTTCCCGGATTAGCCGTCAGGCAAAAACCGGTCAGGCCTTTTTCGCAATTTTCACAGAAGCCGCAGCCGACGTTAAACGGCATACAGACGCGGTCTCCCACCTTGACCCGCTCAACGCCTTTGCCGACTTCAACGACCTCTCCCATGTTTTCATGGCCGAAAATGCGCCCTTCTTCAAAACTGGTGCGGCCTTCGTACATGTGCAGATCCGAACCACAGATATTCGTGGTAGTGATGCGGATAAGCGCGTCACCGGGGCGCTCAATTTTTGCGTCAGGAACATTTTTTACCGTTACGTTAAACGGGCCGTTATAAATGATTGCTCTCATAATTACACCTCTGGATTGAATCGATTAATAATAATCATGCTGGTTTTAAATCTCGTTGCGCTTATTTTTTCCACGCAAGATAAGATCATTTTAAACATAGCATGAATTTTTAACATGGCTCACTTTATACCGATGCGCTTGCGTGTAATTTATTATGACCTACGATTAATAACGCAACTCGCACATGATGACTGATGTATCATGTTAATGATTACTCATGAAGAGGAAATATTATGACTCAGCATAGAGGCGGTTCAGGTAATTTCGCAGAAGACAAACAGAAAGCGGCTTTGTTGAATAAATCAGATTTCGGGTAAGTCTCACCGTAGCGGGTTGTGTTTTCAGGCAATATGAATCGCCACGGATAATCTAGACACTTACGAGCCGTTGATAATACTGGTTTTCATATTCTGTAGGTGACATCTGATCGCTGGAACCATGCCGACGTTTACTGTTATAAAACATTTCGATGTAATCAAAAATATCGCTGCGGGCTTCTTCCCGCGTTCCGTAGATCTTTTTCTTTATCCGTTCGCGTTGCAACAACTGGAAAAAGCTTTCTGCAACCGCATTATCATGGCAGTTACCGCGACGGCTCATGCTGCCCTCCAGGCCGTGTGATTTCAGGAACGACTGCCACTCATGGCTTGTGTACTGACTGCCCTGATCCGAATGAACCAGCACCTGTTTTTGGGGATTACGCCGCCATACAGCCATCAGCAGTGCGTTCAGGACAATGTCCTTTGTCATCCGGGATTGCATGGACCAGCCGATAATTTTGCGTGAGAACAGATCAACAACCACGGCAAGATACAGCCAGCCTTCGTGGGTCCTGATGTAGGTTATGTCCGTTACCCAACGCTCATCCGGAGCATCCGGATTGAACTGTCGCTGGAGCCTGTTGGGCGACACGATACTGGCCTCGCCTTTACGTGCCCTCGGGCTCCGGTATCCGACCTGAGCCTTTATCCCGACACGTTTCATCAGTCGCCAGACTCTGTTCACTCCGCACTGTTGCCCGCTGTCCCGCAGATCCAGATGGATTTTGCGATAACCATAGACGCATCCCGATTCCAGCCAGAATTGTTTAATCTGTCCTGTCAGTCTCAGGTCTGCCTGATGGCGTTGTGAATGCAGCTGCTGAAGCCAGGCGTAAAAACCACTGGGATGTACATCCAGCACCCGACAGAGCAGGCGAACAGGCCAGCAACAGGTGTTGTCACGGATAAAGGCTTACCTCAGTCGGACAGCTTTGCGAAGTACGCCGCGGCTTTTTTTAATATGTCCCGTTCGTCGGTAACCCGCTTCAGCTCTTTCTGGAGACGGCGGATCTCGGCCTGAGCATCTGACTGTTCTTTATTAGTGGAAGAATCCGGACCGTAGTTCTTTATCCAGGCGTAAAGGCTGTGGGTGGTGATATCGAGACGCGTTGCAACGCTGGCAACAGAATAACCGCGATCAACAACCTGTTTGACTGCTTCAATTTTAAACTCTTCGGGAAAACGCTTACCGCTCATGGGCACCTCTCTTTAAGCCATCTTAAATGACTCTGAGGTGTCTGTTAAACCCGTGGCGATTCAAAAGTTCTGTATTACCGACAGGTCAAGAAACTGAGCATAAGAGAAACTGCTGAAGCCACCGGTTACAGTACATCTCAGGTCTGCAGGATTCAGGCCCTGTTCAGGCCTGAAAATTAAGCACATTTTCTGAGGCTGGAAATCAACTCATGCTGACAGCCTGAGCCTGTTGGCATGGTAAGCAATGTGCTCACCAATAAAGCTGGAAATGAAATAATAGCTGTGGTCGTAACCAGTATGATATCGGAATGATGTGTTGATGTTCATCTCGTTGCACACTCTTTCAAGACTTTTAGTGCGTAACTGATCTTCATAAAAGGCGTCACTTAATCCCTGGTCAATAAAAATTTCTGGTAATTTCGCACCCTGTAAAATGAGACTGACGGGATCGTAGTGCTCCCACGTTTTTTTATTTTCACCCAGGTACGCGGTGAATGCCTGTTGTCCCCATGGCACCTGAGAAGGTGACACTATTGGTGAAAATGCCGATACACTCACATATTCATCAGGATTTCGCAGCGACAGAACCAGCGCTCCCAGCCCACCCATGGAGTGACCGGATATTGATTTCCTTGATGTTACAGGTAAATGCTCCATGACAACATCCGGAAGCTCATGGAGAATATAGTCATACATCCTGTAATGGGTGTTCCACGGATGTTCCGTCGCGTTCAGATAAAATCCGGCACCCTGGCCCAGATCGTAGCTGTCAGCATCTGCGACATGCTCTCCACGGGGACTGGTATCAGGAACAACGACGATGATGTTGTTCCTGGCTGCATAATGCTGCATACCCGATTTGGTGATGAAATTCTGCTCCGTACAGGTCAGACCCGAGAGCCAGTACAGCACCGGCAGTTTTTCTGTTGCTGCTTTGGGAGGAAGATAAACACCGAAATTCATCTCACAATTAAGTGTTTGTGAATTATGGCGGTATACGTTTTGCCAGCCGCCAGCGCTGGCATGCTGCTCGATGAGTTCCATCAGCCTCTGTCTCATGGTTATTTCCCCTGACAGGGAGTCAGGGGAGGTCTATTCATAGCCGGACGTCAGATGAACGTATAAGCCGTGATTTTGTTACCCGCAGGGTCTCGCAGGTAGGCTGCATAGGCTCCAGGGAGATGGCTGCGCGGGCCAGGCTGACCTTCATCTTTCCCTCCGGCGGCAAGGCCGGCGGCGTGGAAAGCATCAACTTCTTCCGGACTTGCAGCTGCAAAGCCGACAGTTACGCCGTTGGCCGATGGCGCTTCACCGTTGCCAGGACGTGCAATAATAAAGGCTGGCTTTTCGCGACCATAAAGTACCCAGCCATTGCCAAACGGGCCGAGGTTATTGATGCCAAGCGTACCAAGAACAGCATCGTAAAAAGCAGCGGATTTTTCAACATCGGATGCACCGATGAAGACGTGGGAAAAAACCTCATTACCAGAAATTACAGGTGTTGCCATGATCCATTTCCTTCAGTTGGTTTGACTCAGTTGAGACGCTATCAGTAACGGATTACCGTACGGATTGATTTACCTTCATGCATAAGATCGAAGGCCTCATTGATTTCATCCAGCGTCATCGTGTGGGTAACAAATGGCTCCAGTTCAATTTCACCCTTCATGGCATCTTCTACCATGGCCGGAAGCTGCGTACGGCCTTTCACTCCGCCGAAAGCAGAACCTTTCCATACGCGCCCGGTAACGAGCTGGAATGGACGGGTGGATATCTCCTGCCCGGCGCCGGCCACGCCGATGACAATGGACTGGCCCCAGCCACGGTGAGCACTTTCCAGCGCCGCACGCATAACGTTGACGTTACCGATACATTCAAAAGTGTGGTCAATGCCCCATTTGTTGATTTCAAGCAGCACATCTTTAATCGGTTTGTCATGGTCGTTCGGGTTGATGCAGTCGGTTGCACCGAACTGACGGGCAAGTTCGAATTTGGCCGGGTTGGTGTCGATAGCGATAATGCGTCCTGCTTTTGCCTGACGAGCCCCCTGAACGGCAGCCAGACCGATTGCGCCAAGACCAAAAATAGCGACAGAATCTCCAGGCTGTACTTTCGCTGTGTTATGAACAGCGCCAATCCCGGTAGTCACGCCACAGCCCAGCAGGCAGACGTGTTCATGGTTTGCCTCCGGGTTAATTTTTGCCAGAGAAACCTCGGCCACTACCGTGTACTCACTGAAGGTGGAGCATCCCATGTAGTGGTAAAGAGGCTGGCCATTGTAAGAAAAGCGGGTGGTTCCGTCAGGCATCAGTCCTTTTCCCTGAGTTTCGCGAACCGATACACAGAGGTTCGTTTTCCCGGACTGACAGAATTCACACTCCCCGCATTCGGCGGTGTAAAGCGGAATCACATGGTCTCCCGGCTTCACGCTGGTCACGCCTTCACCGACCTCCACGACGACACCGGCCCCTTCGTGGCCGAGAACCACCGGGAAAACGCCCTCAGGATCGTTCCCGGAGAGGGTAAAGGCATCGGTGTGGCAGACACCGGTGTGGGTATTTTTAATCAGCACCTCGCCTTTTTTAGGTGGTGCAACATCAATTTCAACAATCTCCAGGGGCTTCCCTGGTGCAAATGCAACGGCAGCACGTGATTTCATATGTAAATTATCCTCAATGTGATGGCTTAGCTATTTAAGATAGGCGCGAACCAGTTCAATCGTATCGTCAACGGATTTACTGATTTCATGGCTGTAGCTGTCATTCTGGTCAAAGGTTTCCCGTATGTGGCTCTCGAGCACCTCTGCCATAAGACCGTTAGCTGCTCCGCGAACGGCAGCTATCTGCTGAAGAATGGAACGGCATTCAGCACCATTTTCCAGCGCTCTTTCCAGAGCATCAATCTGACCCCGAATGCGGCGAACACGGGTAAGGACCTTTTTTTTCTCTTCAGGAGTACTGGGCATTATTTACCTCACCATTTTTGATTTTATATACTATAATGGAGTATATAATCATCGTCAATGCATACTCCACTATAGTATAGAGAAGGATAAACACAATTGTTTACATTTACGATATAAATCATATATTTATATGATTTCTGGCTGTGATGCTGTCGGAAGGAAAGTTACTACAAAAATGATATCTACCGATACGGAATTTGGGGCATAGGCGGTTCTGTTAAATTTCGGCAGATATTGGCTCATCATTGATGGTCAAAAAATGAGCCTAACGTACAATAATTTTCGATATCCAAACTGACCCCTAATAGCGCTCAGCGCTCAGTGCTTTGGCATTCCACTTTGAGCGTTTCACGTACCATGTTGAGCAGTTTCTTTCATCAGTCACGGTACGATTATCCCGGTAATCTCCCTGTAATCACATCATCGAAACGGAGTAACACATGACTTCACAACTTAACTGGCAGGCACCGGCCATAAATCGCAAAAAAGTGGGCGACATGACTGTGACCATGCTCAGTGATGGTTACCTGGACGTATCCTTCGAGCTGCTGTCTGGCATTGATGGCTCTCGTGCTGAGGCGCTACTTCAGAAGCGCGGCGCTCCGACATTGCCTCGTATCAATATCAATGTTTATGTTATCCAGACACCTGATCGTACCATTCTGGTAGACAGTGGCGCAGGCGGTATTAATGGCTGGGGAGGTCGTCTTCAGGTTGCCCTGGCAGCAGCAGGCATTGACCCGCTTGCGATTGATACCATCCTGCTGACTCATGCACACCCGGACCACATTGGTGGCCTTGCCGGTCCTCTGCAGACGCCGGTGTTTCGTAATGTTCAGCAGCTTTATGTTCATGAGAAAGAGCTCGAATTCTGGCGCGATGAAACTATTTCAGCTGGCGCACCTGATGCTTTTAAACCTTTCTTTGAAGTAGCCAAAAACGCTTTTAACGCTTACGGTGACAAGCTGATGCTGTTCCGTGAGGAAGCTATCCTGCCGGGCATTCAGACTGTAGAACTGTTTGGACACACACCGGGCCACAGCGGATACCTGCTGGGCGATGAAAAAGAGTCTCTGCTCATCTGGGGCGATATTGTACATTTCCCACACGTCCAGATTGCTCAGCCTGAGGTTACTATCGCATTCGACAGCGATCCTGTTGCCGCTGCTGCTGTTCGCGTCAAACTGCTTGACCGTGCGGCGAGTGATAATCTGGCCGTGAGTGGTATGCATTTTAACCTGCCGACGACCGGTAAGGTTGTACGTGACGGCAGTAGCTATGCGCTGAACTACGACCTCTGGTCACCCGCAGTCTGATCCTCCGCCTTCCTTGTGCGGCAGTGCCACCGGGGAGGGCTCCTTTCCCGGATATCTTCTGTTAACTCATGAATATGACATCCTCACAAAAGAACTGGCTTATTGCCATAACTGGTTGTTTGTCTTTCTCTGGAGCACGGGCTTTGTTGCAGCTAAATTCACCGTTCAGTTCAGCGGGCCCTTTCACCTGCTGTTCTTACGCGGGGCGTTTTCCTGCCTGATATTCCTGTTATGCACTGGCATTCAGGTCGCGCTTCCCTCCCCGGGCAGGTATTGTGCGCAATCTGATTGTAGGGCTCTTTCTGCAGAGTTTTTTCCTCGGAGGGTGTTTTTACGCGATTCACCGGGGTATGCCGGCAGGGATTGTGGCTTTTATCACGGGTCTTCAGCCGGTGCTGACGGCCATACTGGTATCAGTGCTGCAACGTAAGCACCTCCGACCGCGTAAATGGTTCGGAATTGCGGTCGGCTTTGCCGGGGTATATCTGGTTCTCTCACCTGGTCAGCACAGCTTTTCATTAGATCCAGCGGCTTTTGGATCAGTAATTATCGGTGTGCTGGGTGTGACCATTGGTGCGCTTTATCAGCGTCGCGCACAAGGTGAAGGCCATATCTTCGCTAACACGTTTTTACAGTACGTCACGCTGACCTTCTCTATGGGCCTGATAGCCAAAACGCCTGCGCTCCAGTGCCAGTTCAGTAATACGCCCTGATAAATGGGCATCAGCCGCCGGACGCTGAGCGTCATAGCGGCAGGCCGACAGGAACAAACCTGTGAGTCTGCAGGCACGACGTTGCGACAGACCGGTCGCATCACACATCAACACCACGACTTCGCGCTTCTGGTCTGTCGTCAGTACTTTCGCCCCAGAGCCACCTGACGCGCCTCCTTATCCAGCATGGTCTCGGCGAGCAGCTTCTTGAGTCTGGCGTTCTCTTCCTCAAGTGACTTCAGGCGCTTAACCTCAGGCACCTCCATGCCGCCATACTTCTTACGCCAGGTATAAAACGTGGCGTCGGAAATGGCGTGCTTACGGCAGAGTTCCCGGGCTGAAACGCCGGCTTCAGCCTCGCGGAGGATACTGATGATCTGTTCATCGGAAAAACGCTTCTTCATGGGGATGTCCTCATGTGGCTTATGAAGACATTACTAACATCGCAGTGTATTAATCAACGGGGAGCAGGTCACGCTTCTAAATATTCATCAACCGACACGGGCGGTTTCCGTAAACAACTGCGCTGCGTAGTTACGGCCGAAAGCACAAGTGCTCTATTTAAATCGAATAAATCCATAACAAAATCGTCAGGATGCAACGCTTCGATACCAAAGGCATCAAGAGCAGCTGCCAGAAAATCTTTAAGATTAAACGTCACAATGATTTCAGCATTGCTACGGACAGCAGCTGCGGCAACATGCCGATCATCTACATCAGGTAAATCAATGCTATCAATCAGAGGCTCAAAGCCGGTGACCATCGCATCAGGAACGGCTTTATTCATTAGCATGGCAGTGCGTTGAATTTGATCTTCAGTTAGATCCGTTCTGTTTGCTAACAGGTGACGTTGCCACTCATTTTCGATAATGGCTGACCATTTTGGTTGGTACAATCCGGTCAGCCCCAATCGAATCAGTAATTCCCTTAGAAATGACGGGTACAGTACGCAAGCATCTAAAACTACGGGATAAGGTGTGTGGTTCATTAGTAAAGTCCATGCTCTTGGCTTAGATCTGCCAACTCCTGCATAGCTTTATTGCTATCGCTATCTCGCTGATCCTTGTAATTCATCAAATCGGCGAAAAGCACGCGGCGATGGCGACCTGTTTTATGAAAAGGCAGCTTCCCATCTTCCAGCAGTTTCACCATATGAGGGCGTGAAACATTCAGAATATTGGCGGCTTCCTGCGTGGTCAATTCAGCATGCACAGGAACGACTTGCACCGCGTTACCAAGTGCTAGTTCACCCAAAATCGACATAAGCAACGTCAGTGAAGACGTCGGTAGTTCGATTTGATGAGTTACGTTATCTGCATCCTGAATCGAAATTTTCTGTGTTTCCATTTTTGTGGAGAGGTAGGCGGCAAGCTCCCTTTGTCCACGTACAGCTGCCTCAATCTCCCCTTTAGCCGGAAGGCTAAGGCTATCAAGAATTGAGTTTGTCATTGTGTAGTATTCCAATTGTTTAAGTTTCGATTTTACGGTTTCGGTTTACAGTTTCGGTTTTACAGTTTCGGTTTTACGGTTTCGGTATTGATATGACGACAGCTGTTATAACTGAGATTATACGAAATAAACGAAAAACGAAATAAACGAAACAAACGAAAAACTGGGTAAATCCTGCTGACTGCAAAGTTGTAGGTATGTACTAAATTTTCGGATCTCCAAACTGCCCCTTAAAAGAACGTAACTACCCGCCAGTAGTCCACGTCCCCTTCACCCCGGAGCGTAAGGTGTCCCCACTCATTCCTGTGTCGTTGCGCTTCCTCGGTCGTTCGCTCGTAAACTCGGTCACTTCCTGCGGCGAGCACTGAATATCTTCAGGTGCCTTTACGGGAATATGAGATACCCGTCGCGGTTTTATTTCGCAAGCTAACAAATTGCACCACGCATAGCCGACGTGGTTCTTTTGGGCTAGAAAAAAAACGATGAACCAGGTAGAATCTGTGAGCCGGCAAAGCCTTGTGGTGGGGTTTTTGCCGGAACATATATGATCAACGGCGTCAGAACGGATGGGTTTTTTAACGTCACCGTTTATAGTCGGCAATCTTGTGGTGAGGTAAGCCTAAGACTGGCCGGGGATCAATTTTTCTGTCTGTACATGCGAACGGGCAGGAAAGCAAAGGAATAAAGGGATAGGGCGTATCCGTAAACGTCCGGGAGAAGGTACGGCAGAATGCCGGGACCTGAATGCAAAAACCCCCTGAAATCTGCAATCAACTTGGCGGAAGGTTCAGATATTCAGGGGGTCATAAAGCAGGCGCGCTGCCTGTGAAGGATTATAACGCATGCACCATATAAAACAACACCCGGCCGCCATAAGTTCTGGAGCCGGTGACTGAACAAATTAACCTCACATCAAGACAATGTTATGTGGTCAATCCCGCGCCGGTATTTACCCGGCCTGCACACCACAGGCACAATCTCCCTGCTTATAACAAGCAGCTCGTTGACACGGTATCCGGCCGTGACGTAGCGCGTTGGGCAGGCTTCTACTTCTATGATGCCTTTCATCACAGGACAAACAAGCCTGTGGTGCGTCAGCGTCACTTCAATAAACATCGTGCCCGCGCCATCAATGCGCTGGTTCAGGCGATGGTCTATCACCTCAATATCGTCAGCGGCACCATTCCGGTCAGCTTTACGACGCTTGCGCGTGAATCCGGTCTGGCCACAACCTCAGCCGCCGGTAATGAATCGATTACGCGCGCGACCCGGGCAGCCCACGATCTGGCTGCGTTCGGCCTCATCACTTACAAACTTCTCTGGGACAAAGTGACCCGCCAGTTCTTCCCGGCAGACATCGAGGTCACAGACCGGTTCTTTGATATGGCCGGCAGTAATCCGCAGGCCTGGGAAAAAGCGCGTAACCAGCAGCTGGCCTGGATTAACCTCGGGCTGGCCAAAAAAGGCGAGAAACCGCTCACCCGGACTGAGGCCACGCGCCGGCAGAAGGAAAAGCTGGTCGAAATCGCCTGGCAGCGGCGCAAAACGGCACAGGACATCCGCCGTAAACGCAAAATTGCCGCGCTGGCAGCCCGAAAAGACGAAACCGATCTGCGACACCAGATATCCTGCCAGATCCAGCACGAGCTGAGCCAGGGCCTTCACGAAGGCCTGACCCTGGACGGCTTCCGTAAGCTGGTTAACCAGCGTCTGCTCTGGATACAGACGGTGGCCCGACAGCAGGAATAACCCCCCTCCCTTCATTATCTGCCGGAAGGCAGAGGCTTACCCGTATCCGCGCGCCGGCGCAGCCTGTTTTGTAACCACATTCCCCCCTGTTTCCCCTTTTCTGTGCGATCCTTTTTGCC
Organism: Enterobacter kobei; assembly: GCF_018323985.1. Taxonomy (GTDB): domain Bacteria; phylum Pseudomonadota; class Gammaproteobacteria; order Enterobacterales; family Enterobacteriaceae; genus Enterobacter_D; species Enterobacter_D kobei_A. Next base: position 113,951 of record NZ_AP024591.1, read on the forward strand.
TCAGCGCGATCCTTTTTTCCGGTTATCTCCATATAGTTGCAAACGGCTCAGAAAATTCTATGCAATCAGAAGCATGGATGCGTAGTGACTGTCTTTACTTCCTAAAGGTATTTTAAATATAAGAGCCACGGCTCTGTTGATAATGCCTTCGCCGGCAGCGGCCTGACGGCCACGCGCTCAGAAAGAGGTAGCTCCCGCCGCAGGCGGCGGGCCTCGTCCGTGTCAGACGCCGGCACCCGTGAAAATTTATCCCCCCGAAAAGCCGCCCCGCCCCGGGCCGCAGGCCCGGAACAGAGTGGCTTTATGAGGGATGTTGTAACTAGGAAAAGGAGTGGCGTCAGGAAGTGTGGCGTTGAGTTCTGCTTACACGCTCGTAGCTCGCGTAAACGCTCGCACGCGGAGATACGCTTCCTCTGCGGCCTCCGGCCTTGATGAAGCCACTCCGGCCGCGCAATGAAGCGCCTGCGTCGTTTTAAGCGGGGTTAGTCTGGCAGGAAGGGGGGGGTATCAGGACATCTTCATGTCACCAGGCGGCAAAGCCGCGCGACGGCGACACCGTACTTCAGCGTAAAACCAGACTGCCTTTGTCGCCTTTATGCGCTGCGCGCATCAAAAGTCCGGACGGTCTTAAGCCTCACACAAAACACCCCAGGACCAGCAGATGCAGCACGTACATGACGTAAAAGAAGCGCCCCGGTAAAAAACGCGGGGAGCCGGCAGGCTGAAGTGAACCGGCTGTGATGACAGCGGCGACCGGCAGCACCAGTGTGGGGAGCACCGCCACAGTCAGCGTGTCCAGGGGGCGGCTGAGAAGATGCGCGGATCCGTTCAGGATGATGAGGGATATTACGGCAGCCGCAGCGGAAAACGCCTGTATCCTGCCGGTACGGGCGGCAAAAAAGGTGG